>JBIKIM010000034.1:0-7731 GCA_044361605.1 Bacteroidia bacterium
CCTGTAATTTTAATATTAGGGCTACAATTATGGAATCAAAAAACTTCAATAGATTTTAAGTCAAAATGACAAAAATAATATTAATAGGTTCAGGTCCCGCGTGTTTAACAGCGGCATACGAGCTAATTTCTCTAGGAGGCCATAAAGAGAAATATGAGATTCTTTTGATTGAACAGTCTAATGATATTGGGGGTATTTCACGGACCCATAATTATAAAGGGAATCGTATGGATATCGGTGGACATAGATTCTTTTCTAAGTCGGATCGGGTAATGAAATGGTGGCAAGATATCATGCCCATTGATCGCGATTTGCATTCCAATGCAGCTCTTGAAATTTCATACCAAGGTAAGAAACGGGATGTGACTCTAATTAACCAAGATACACCGGAACAACAAGCTGCCCGCGAGCAGGGCGCCGTAATGTTAATCCGCAATCGATTATCGCGCATCTATTATTTACGACATTTCTTTAGCTATCCCATTACACTGAGCGTCGAAACCATCCGATTATTAGGACCTATTCGATTGTTTAAGATAGGGACATCCTATATAAAAGTACGTTTGTTTCCCATTAAAGAGGAAAAATCCTTAGCCGATTTTCTTATTAATCGCTTTGGTAAAACCTTGTATCAAACCTTTTTTAAAGATTATACTGAAAAAGTTTGGGGTGTACCTTGCGAAGAAATAAGTGCCGAATGGGGTGCACAGCGTATTAAAGGATTGAGTATTACCAAAGCCATATTGCACGCACTGAAATCCAAACGTAAAAGTGCAGGTATTTCTCAGAAAACAACCGAAACCAGTTTGATTGAACGGTTTATGTATCCGCGCTTAGGTCCGGGTCAGATGTGGGAACTTGTTGCTGATAAAATCAAGGCAGCTGGGGGTACTTTTCAATTTGGTGTGCAGGTGTTGGGTCTCGAAATTAGCAACCAAAAAGTTACTGCAGTTCGTTTGAAGCGGGCGGATGGAAGTGAAGAGTTAGTAGAGGCGGATTACGTAATCAGTTCGATGCCTATAAAAGACTTGGTAAACGGCGTGAGGCCACTTCCCCCTGAAAAAGTAGTTGAGGTAGCGAATGGATTGGTATATCGTGATTTTATCACGGTGGGCTTATTGATTAAAAAATTCAAGGGAAATGCGGTCCTTGAGGACAACTGGATTTACATCCAAGAGCGGGATGTGAAGATTGGCAGGCTTCAAATATTCAATAATTGGAGTCCAGATTTGGTTGAAAACAGCCAAAACATATGGTTGGGATTGGAGTATTTCTGTCAGGAGAACGACGATTTATGGAATTTATCGGAAACTGATTTTTTTGAATTTGCGGTTCAAGAGATGATAAAGTTAGATTTGATAGCGCGAGAGGATGTTTTGGATGGAACTGTTCTGAAGGTTCCCAAAACCTATCCCGCCTATTTTGGTTCTTATGATAAGTTTGATGTAATCACGGATTATTTAAATGGTATACAAAACTTATTCCCCATTGGCAGGAATGGTATGCATCGGTATAACAATCAAGATCATAGCATGCTTACCGGAATGATGGCGGCAGAAAATATTGTAAACGGGATTACGGATAAAACAGGAATGTGGAAAATAAACACAGAAATGGAATACCACGAGGAAAAATAAGCGGTTATGGTGATATCGATGATAGTGGCTACGGGCCGAAACAATGAAATCGGACGCAATAACGAGTTGATGTGGCATTTACCAAACGATTTTCGGTGGTTTGTGCAGCAAACCAAACATAAAACCATTGTGATGGGTCGGAATACGATGGATAGTTTGGGAAAACCATTGAAGAATCGCAGAAATATTGTGTTGAGTTCCAAGAATACCGAAATTATTGACGGCTTTGAACATTTCACTGACCTCGAGTCTGTTTTTGGTAGTTTACCGGAACAAGAAGAAGAGTTGATGATTATTGGAGGCGCACAATTGTATAGGTATGCCCTGAAATTTGCCGACAGGCTGTATATTACCAGAGTTGAGGCTTCATTTGAGGACGCCGATACGTTCTTTCCCGATTTTGATTTGGACCAATGGGAATTAACCTTTAAAGAGGCGCATGAAAGTGATGAAACCCATCAATATGGATTTGAATTTCAAATTTTAGAGCGTCGCAAATAGGACAAGATCTTTAGATCAAGGCGTATTAATCCTAAAAGCCGTTTCGTTTAGAAACGGCTTTTTTATTTGCATAATTCGCAATTATTGAGTTGGTGCAAGCGCGTTTAAATCAATACCTTTGAAAAGGCGTGCCACCAAAGGTGCGGCTAAGTGAAATTATGAAAATTGGCATTTTTGCAAAATCAGTACTTGACCCCAAACACCGGGATGCGCTTATAAATTTAGTTACTGTTTTGGTCAGCAGGGGGCACGAAATATGGTGTCCGCCCAGCTTAGAGGATTTTATACGTATGAATTTTTCACACGTTGCGCCTCAGGTTTTTGATCGTTTTACCTTGAAATACAAACCGGTAGATGTATTGTGCAGTGTGGGAGGTGATGGAACTATTTTGAGTACACTTCCTTTGGTTAATGACAGCAATATTCCGGTGTTTCCTATAAATACAGGTAGACTTGGTTTTTTGGCGGGAATTCCATCGGATCAATTAGAAAATGCCGTATCCGAACTAGAAAAAGGCCATTATACCGTTGAAGCGCGGTCTTTATTGCATCTCGAATCGAGCGAAAAAATCTTTGATTTTGAATACGCCTTGAATGATTTTGTTATTCACAAGAAAGAAACCTCCAGTATGATTGTGGTGCATGCGTATTTGAATGGGGAGTTCTTAAATAGTTATTGGAGCGATGGATTGATTATATCAACACCAACAGGTTCTACGGGATATTCACTAAGTTGTGGCGGTCCCATTATATTTCCCAAATCCGATAGTTTTGTTATTACCCCTATAGCACCACATAACTTGAATGTTCGTCCGGTTGTGATTAGCGATAGTACGGTTATTTCATTTGAAATTGAGGGTAGGGCAAGCAGTTATTTGGCAAGTATGGATTCGCGAAGCGAAAGTATTACCAACGAGGTTTCTATGGCCGTTAAAAAAGCCAATTTCCATTTGAATTTAATCCGTTTGAATGAAATTAACTTTATGGATACGTTGCGCAGTAAATTGAATTGGGGATTTGATAAACGTTCGGAACACGAATAAAATGGGTAAGAGATTTAGGATTTTCACTTTTTTGATTTGTTTTGGTTCCGTTCTAAATGCTCAAATTCCAAATATGAATAGTTCGGATCGGTTGGATGTTGCAACGTGGAATTTGGAGTGGTTTGGAAGCGCTTCTAACGGGCCTACCGATAACGAGAGGCAATTGCAGTATGCTACAGATTTAATCAATACATTGAATTTGGATATAATTGCCTTACAAGAGGTTAGTGATGTGGCTTATTGGAATCGCTTGCTGTTCAATTGTCCCAATTATATAGGCGTTCTAAGTACCTGGTCACAAACGCAGAAGACCGCCGTCTTGTTCAAGAAAACCGAGTTTGAATTTTTATACCAAAAGCACATCTTAGCTAACTTTGATTACGATTTTGGCAGTGGTCGTTTGCCTTTAGAGGTAGGCTTGATTCCCAAGAACGCAAAGTGGGCAGCCGATGATACGCTGCGGATTTGGGTACTGCATATGAAGGCAAATACGGGCTCGAGTTCCCAAAAAGTTTTGGCCTATAACAGACGGTATAATGCCGGAGTAGGCTTAAAAATGTATATCGACCAATTAGGGGGCACGAATAAAGGACTGGTAATGGGCGATTGGAACGATGATTTTGATCAGAGTATTTTAAGTGGATATGCGACACCTTATCAAAATTGGATGAAAGACACGCAATATGCGGTTACGAGTTATCCATTGAGTGTTGCCAAAGAAAGATCTACGGTTGGATATTCCGATATGATTGATCATATTGCCTGTACCCCAGGAATGAAATCCCATTGGATACGCGATTCCAGTTCAGTTTTGTATGCGGATAAGTGGATTAGCAATTATGGAAACGTGGTAAGTGATCATTTTCCAGTTTTCAGTCGATTTAGCTGGCATGTTGAGAACTTAAATGTTGATTTTGAGCCAACGAAACCGGTGGAATTTAAAATCACGCGCAATGCCGGATGTGTTGGTTTTTACCTATCTAAAGAAGAGAATAATCATCTTTCTAGTTTGAAAGTCTATGATTTAAGCGGGCGGTTATTATACCATTTAGATAATAATGTGTTTTGTTCTGGCTCAATAAATCAATGGTATTATTATGAATTTAGGGATGCCAATAAGGCAACCGTATATTCTGGAATTTTCCAGCTTATGCCTGATGGCACAGTTGCTTATCGTTGATTGACATTATTGGGGTCAACATCGACATCAATTTCTAAACCGAAGTCTCTAGGATCGTTGGCAAATCGCACGGTAGTTCGGCGATTTTGACGGTGTTGAAATTCTTCGCACTTGACATGGGGCTTTCCTTCTATATAGGTAATCTCATAGGGTTCGTAGTTGGTATAAAGTGATTCAACCACATTGCCTTCGTCATCTAGGTCAACCAGCATCTTTCTGGTGAGTCCTTCAATATAAGGAGTGAATTCGGTCGCATCAGTACCCTCACAGGCACAATTGTTTATTTTTTGATGTTCTCCGTAGCCTACGGCAATTATTCTGTTTGGGGGAATTTCCCAACGTTTAATTAGGTATGCAACGGCACTATCAGCCCGTCGTTTGGATAAACGCACATTATAGTCGTAAGGCATCCTACAATCTGTGTGGGAACCTAGTTCTGCTACCAATTTAGGATATTTTAATAAGATGGATTGTGCAAATTCATCTAATACCAATTGGGCATCAGGTCTAATCACTGCTTTGTCAAGGTCGTAAAAAATGGGGAGTGCATAGGCTTTTTCAAGGGCTTCCGATTCTTTAAAATTTTTGATATCGGTAAAGTTATTTTGGAACTCGTCTACTACTTCTCGGATGTGACCCAATCCGCCTTTTTTGAGTCGTTCGTAATATTTAGATTGGCTAATATTGGTATTATTGGCATCGCGTTCGATATCGATTTTGATACCAAATTTGGCCGGATCATTGGTGAATCTTACTGTAGTTCTTCGATTTTGTCTGTGCTGAAACTCTTCACATTTCACAAAAGGCATTTCTCCGAAATAGATAATTTCGGCAGGTACGTAATTTTGGTAAATGGTACCGGCTACGTTTCCATCATCGTCTAAATCTACGACCATTTTTCGCGTGCGACCTTCATAATACGGGGTGTATTCTACGCTAATTTGGTCTTCACAATGACATTCGTTAATAAGCTGTGTTTCACCATAGCCTTTGGCTATAATTCTGTTGGAGCTTATGTTCCAACGGCGTTTTAAGTAGGCTACTGCGCTATCAGCACGTCGTTGTGCAAGGCGTTCGTTATAATCGTAGGGCATTCTGCAATCGGTATGCGAACCAAGCTCTGTAATAAGATCGGGATACTTGAGCAGTATGTTAATAGCTAATGTATCAAGAATACGCTGGGCATCGGGTCGAATTTCTGCTTTATCTAAATCATAAAAAATCGGAAGGGTAAAGATTTGGTTGAATGCGTTGGCAAGGTCGAAATTGTGAAAGTCGATTCCCTCCGCGATAATAACCTCTTCTGGCTCTTCTGTTTTGATTTCTGTAGGACGGGGTATGTAAGCTTTGTCGATACAAATGGCGTAAAACGAAGTATCAATACGAAGTGTGATTCGGTTATTCTGCCGGTGTTGTCGATCATTACAAGGCACAAAGGGATTGCCTTCAATTTGGCGAATTTCGCGTTCGAGGTACTCACCAAATCGGGTACCCGTGATATTGCCACGGGCGTCTAGTTCGATATCAAGTTTTTTAGTAACACCAGAAATAAATGGGGTATAGGAGTTAATTTCAGAACCTTCGCATTTACAATCGTTTATGAGACGTGATTCTCCATATCCAACAGCATTTAATCTATTGGAATCGATATTATGTGCGGTAATCAGATAATCTCGAATTCGATTGGCCCGTTCATTGGAGATACGCAGATTCATGTTTCGATTTTGCCTGCAATCGGTATGACTGCCAATATCGAGAACGAGGTTGGGGTTAGGAATGAGAAACCCGTAAGCAAAGGAATCTAAGGTGATACGATCGTTGTAATTAAGAAACGTATTGGTACCTTCAAAGCCAAGGGGAAGGTCGTAAATACCCGCTCTAAAAGTTTTGTCGTTTAGCGAGGCATAAGGTATAGATCCGTTTTCAAAGGCATCTCGGCAGTTTTTCAGCTTAGGTGGATTAAGTTCTCGATGACAGGTGTCAATTATGCGATCGACATAAGCCTCTTTTTTCTTGAAACGTATGGTATTTCTATTATTGATTTCCTTCTGATAGTAATCGCACTTAATATAAGCACGGCCGTTAATGGTATCAATTTCTTTGGCGTTGTAAGGCGTTTTTAAATAGCCTAACATCTTGCCAGTTTTGTCGTAATTCGGAATTCGTTTAAACGTTAGGGTATCAATGTAAGGAGTATAGCCTACAACATCGCTGCCTTCACATTTGCATTGGTTTACGGGACTAATCTCACCGAAACCGCGTGCTCTTATGCGCTCCGGATTAAGCCCGTACGTTTCAATTAAGTGATTCCGAATGGTATCGGCTCTCCGTTGGGTTAATTGTTGATTGAAATCTTCTCGGCCTTCACATGCCACATGCGATCCTAATTCTATAAAATAGTCGGTATGGTCTTTTAAAATCCCTACTACGTAATACCGAATGGTTTCGCGCATTTTAGGATTGAGCATTACTTGGTCTTTCTCATAAGAAAGAGGCAGTTCGAATACCGCGCTCGTCGCGTTTATATTATTAAACGAATCAATGGGAAGCGGGTATTCACAATTGGCCATATTGGGAGGTGGATCAATCCAAATGGTATCGTTAACAAATACGATAGTGGAGTCGCGGCGTTCCCACTCTAAAACACAAGGGATAGAACGGTCTACGTTGTTGTAGATGCCATCGCCGTTACGGTCTTTTTTAACTAATGGGATTTCATAATAAAATTGAAATGTAGGTCCTAAAGTGAACGAGTACCCCAGCTCCCATTGAATAGGTCTAAATCGTGAAATATAACCGATACCCATTTCTTTCCGGATGCCATTCCAAATATTGACTTTATTTTGAGGATTAATCAAACCGTCTTCAAAAACACCAATGCCGGCCCAAACCCGGAATAAACAACTCACTTGGTAATTAATACCAATGGCATCGCGGCCGTAACTATTGTATGGATTTAATTCCCACATGCCATAGACACCAAATCGGTTTACGAGATTCGTAACTCCGGCTTTTAATCGAAGGGATGAAAATGAATAAAAGGGTGAAAACGGGGTTATTCCAGCGCCTAAAATGAGTTGCTGACCACTGCTTTGTTTGCTAACAAACAAAAAAGCGATAAACAGTAAAGAATTCCTAAGAAATCGGAAAGGCCGCATTTTGGTAATTCAAATTTAAGCAAATCACGTGTAAGCTGCATTTATTGAGCGGTAATTTATCGTACCATTTTGTATTAATCGAAAAAAGCGTTTTCAAAACGATTCTATGACTTCGTTTGTTTTTCTTTGTAGTCGACTTCTATGTTTAAAAGTAAGGTAATCGGGTTCGTGGTGTTTTTGCTGTTTTTCATTCTTATAGATTTGTACACCTG
>JBIKIM010000035.1:0-7721 GCA_044361605.1 Bacteroidia bacterium
TCGTTATTACAAGGTATCTTCCAAGGAAGAAAAAGACATTGAATTCAGCCAGAACAAATCCGATGCACGCCGCTTCGAACTCATCATTCAACCCAAATTTGGCCTGTTTAATTTAGGACAAGAACAGATCCAAAACGCCGGATTTATGGTGTATCCCAACCCTACTAATGACGGTCAAATCGTTATCGATCTTCCCCAAAACACAACAGGACATGCGGCAGAAATTAACATTATCGACCTTAATGGAAAGGTCGTTTTAAAAGAAAATATTTCTAACACAAACGAGCCAATCGACCTGAATTTAGGCGCCCAATTGAGTAATGGCGTGTACCAAATTCGGGTAAATACCGCTGAAGCGAGTTATTCCCAACGGGTGGTATTGCAGCGTTGAGGGGGTGTTTGAGCACTTCCAATTCAGGCAAAATGGGCTGAGCTTATGGTTCGAATCGAACAGATTTTTAAAAGCATTTAAAAATTACTCCACAATTTGGTCATGTTAAGCGATTTATTCAAAAAGATTTGCAAAAATCGCAGAACTTTGTTCATACTTTATGATTCTTAACAAACGCATTGCTGTTGTTTTACCCGCCTACAACGCGGCCTATACCTTGGAACGTACGTATGCTGAAATCCCTTTCGACATAGTAGACGACGTAATTCTAGTCGATGACAAAAGCACTGACGATACCATTGCCATAGCCAAAAACCTGGGCATCAAACACATCATCAACCACCAAAAGAATCGGGGTTATGGTGGAAACCAAAAGAGTTGCTACGATACCGCCTTGTCCTTAGGGGCCGATATCATCATTATGGTACATCCCGATTACCAGTACACGCCCAAGCTGGTTCATGCAATTGCCCATATCATTGCCCAAGATGTTTATCCGGTTGTTTTCGGTTCCCGAATTTTAGGTACGGGAGCCCTAAAGGGGGGTATGCCTTACTACAAATATGTGGCGAATCGATTGCTAACCACCTTCCAAAATATTCTTATCGGACAACATTTGTCGGAATATCACACCGGTTATCGGGCCTTTTCAGCAGAGGTATTAAAGAGTATCCCTTATAACAAGTGCAGCGATGATTTTATTTTCGACAATCAAATCACGTCACAAATATTCATGAAAGGCTACGAAATAGCCGAAGTTACCTGTCCCACCAAATATTTCGAAGAAGCCTCTTCCATCAATTTCAAGCGCAGCAGCATTTATGGCTTGGGCGTTTTACGCGTATCCCTGCAACACTTTTTGCACAAACGAAAACTCATTAAGTCAAAACTGTATTCGTAAATCAAAACAACGTCTAAAATTGAATTGAATACGGTTTAAAACCCACATGAAAGGAGGTAATAGGCCCTCTTTCATCTGCAAGATTAATTAGTTTCTGAACGCGTCTTACCATCAAGAACTGCCTTCCCCTATTAGGGTAAATTTATGTCACCTGAGTGACTATTATTACGGAGGAACTCATTTTTTCGGGGGAAATTTGTACCATTAATAACAAACATTATGACTATCAGAGATCTAGTAAACGAAAAAGGGGCTACGGTTATAGACGTGCGTTCCTCATGGGAATTTGCCGACGGACATGTTAACGGTGCCGTGAACATTCCTTTAGAAGAAATAAGCAATCGCATTAGCGAAATCACCGAAATGAAAGGACCATACCTTTTATACTGCCGCAGTGGCAACAGAAGTGGTATGGCTTGCAGCATTCTACAACAATCAGGTTTGGGCGACGTTTACAACGGTGGTGGCTTGGCAGACATGCGCATTGCCTTAATGTAATGAACCGCATTTTAACCAATTGGGATATGGTGCGTGTAATTCGCACCATTATCGGTATCAGCATCATCGGCCAAGGAATAGCGAGCAATCAAACCGCCTTATGGCTCATGGGAACTGCGTTTACGAGTATGGCTGTTTTTAATGTTGGGTGTTTTGGCACTAGCAATTGCGCCGTAAATACTAAAGCTCCGCAAAACGGACAAAACAACACCGATGACGTAATTTTCGAAGAGGTATTACCCAAATAATAATTGCATTTCAGTAAGACTCATAAAAAAAGGCGTTGGTACAACCAACGCCTTTTCTATGATTAATGCCCCTATTAATGAGGCAATTTATCTTTGAAATACCCGTAAATCCAAGTACCAAAAGCAGCCGATAAAAACGTAACAAATACAACGCTAAATCCAGCCCCTATTTGGGCAAAGAGCGGTCCGGGACATGCGCCGGTGATGGCCCAACCCAATCCGAAAATCAAACCGCCGTAAACCTGTCCTTTATTAAAGGTTTTATCTGCAATTACGATTTTCTCACCGTATACGGTTTTTACATTGAATCGTTTGATTATTTGAATGGAAATCATTCCAATAACCACACCCGTTCCGATTACCCCATACATATGGAAAGACTCAAAGCGGAACATTTCTTGGATGCGGAACCAGCTGATGATTTCGGCTTTTACGAATGCGATACCGAAGATGATACCCACCACTAAATACTTCAAATTATACCATATCGGATGTTTTTGATCCGATTCATTCACGCACATTGCGGCGTCTTTAAATTGGGTAGTTTCTACATTTTCTTTCATGATTCTTCTATTAAAGGCCTAACAAAAAGGGTAAAATAAACCAAGTCATTACAATACCACCAATCATAAACATGATGGTTGCCACTAATGAGGGCCATTGTAAATTACTGAGTCCCATAATGGCATGGCCGCTAGTACAACCACCGGCATAACGGGTTCCAAATCCGACCAAGAAACCACCCACTACAATAAAGATGAATCCCCTAAGGGTGAACAAACTCTCCCAAGAGAAGATATCCGAAGGTAAAAGTTGGTCAAAATTGCGAACCCCTTGTTCTGTTAATGCCGCTTTTGTGGCTTCTGCAATTTTGATTGGTTCTGGATCTTGCAAAAATTGCACCGCAATAAAACCACCCAACAACGTACCCACCACAAAAAACAAATTCCACATTTCCTTTTTCCAATCGTAATTGAAAAAAGGAATTTTTGCGGGCACACACATGGCACAGATATGCCTTAACGAGGAACTAATACCAAAAGATTTATTCCCTATAATTAGTAAGGTGGGAACGGTTAATCCGATTACAATACCGGCGACCCACCAAGACCAAGGTTGTCTAATTAATTCCAACATCGTTATGCTTTTTGGAGTTTAGACTGACAAACAAAATCTGTTTTCGCAACACCTGCTTCGGCGATGGCCTTAAAACCACCGGCTATTTCTTTGAAATTATGAATGCCTTTTGATTTTAAAATAGACGCGGCTATCATACTGCGATACCCACCTGCACAATGTACATAAAAGGTCTCATTTTGATTGGCCATTTCTAAGAACCACTCATTGATAAAATCTAAAGGCTTGTTGTACGCCTCTTCAACGTGTTCCGCGCGGTATTCAGACTCTTTACGAACATCCAATACCATGCTTTCTCCTATTACCAATTCAGATTGAAAGGTTTCCGCAGTAATTCGATTCACCTGGTCCACCTCTTTATTTGCGGCCAACCAGGTAGCAAAACCACCTTTAAGATGACCAATCACGGCATCGAATCCTACGCGACTCAAACGCGTTAAGGTTTCTTCTTCTTTGCCTTCATCGGTTACCAATAAAATCGGCTGCTTTACATCTACAATCATGGCTCCAACCCAAGGGGCAAACTGTCCGTCTAAACCTATATTTATAGACCTAGGAACGAAACCTAGGGCAAATTCTGCTGCCATACGCGTATCAAGGACAACCGCACCAGTGGCTTCCGCTGCTACTTCAAAAGCATCGGCATCTAAGGCTTGCATTCCATTTTCCATCACTTCATCGATAGAGGTCGAGCCCTTTTTGTTCATGGCCACATTCAATGGAAAGTAAGCAGGAGGAGGCAATAAGCCATCTGTTACTGCGTCAATGAAGGCCTCTCTAGAAGGCTGGTTCAAGGCATAATTCATTGATTTTTGATTGCCTAAGGTATCCATGGTTTCTTTCATCATGTTTTTACCACAAGCAGAACCCGCACCGTGCGCAGGATATACCATAATATCATCGGCCAAGGGCAAAATCTTCAAGTATAAGCTGTCGTACAACAAACCGGCCAAATCTTCTTGCGTCATGTCGGCGGCTTTTTGTGCTAAATCGGGGCGACCTACATCACCCAAGAACAAGGTATCACCGCTGAATAAACTAGTGGCTTTACCTGTTTCGTCGATAAGTAAAAAACACGTACTCTCCATGGTATGTCCTGGGGTATGAATTACCCGTATGGTGGCCGCACCTAATTTGAATTCTTGCCCGTCTTCGGCAATGATGCATTCAAAACTTGGATTGGCATTGGGACCAAAGATTATAGGGGCACCTGTTTTTTTGCTAAGATCTACGTGACCACTTACAAAATCTGCATGAAAATGCGTTTCAAAAATGTATTTGATTTTAGCGCCATCTTTTTCGGCAATGTTTAAATAAGGTTGCACTTCGCGCAAAGGATCGATAATGGCCACTTCGCCATTACTTTCCAAATAATAGGCGCCTTGTGCCAAACATCCGGTGTAAATCTGTTCTACTTTCATATTATAGTTACTTTTTATTGTTTAAATTGAGGTATTCATAATTCATAATTCATAATTCATAATTCATAATTCATAATTCATAATTCATAATTCATAATTCATAATTCATAATTCATAATTCATAATTCATTTCTTCTGCTCTGCATAAAAATCCTTAATCGGTTGATAAGGTCCAAACTTATGCTGCTCCTCCGAAAAAGGATCCGCAAACGGACCAAAAGGATGATCAAAATTCTTTTTAGCAATGTTGGGCCAATCCTTACTCAAATCTTTCGTTGGCCTGCGCTGCGTATTGACAAAGGCGGCTACATCCCAGGATTCTTCGTCGCTTAAAATGGGTCGACTGTGACTGGCGCCCAAGGGCATATTGGCCTTCACGTATCCGGCAAAGCGCGACATACGAAACAATCCCGCTCCTTGATTATAACTTAAATCTCCCCACAAAGGCGGATACATGTACGCTGTTTTTTCCGCATTGGGAAGTCCTTGTCCATCTGCTTGATGACAACTTTGACATTGGGCTTCGTATACTTTTTTACCGTTTTCAGGATTGATAGGTCTTTTTAAGAACGCCAAATTATAAATCCCAGACCCTTTGGCATTTTCTCCTTTGGGTACATCCTTTCCAACCCAAAGTATATAGGCCTTCATAGCTTTCATTTCTCGGGAATTGGAATCTGGCGCTACGCCATTCAACGACCGTTCAAAACAATCAGAAATGCGCTTGTAAACCGTCTCTACTTTTCCGCTTCTTCCGCGCATTTTAGGATAGGTACTCGCTACAGACCCGTAATTATTACCCCATGGTTTGGTGCCCGCATCTAAATGACAATTCTGACAATTCAATGCATTGGTAAGGTGTTTAACAGACCCATTCGGACCAAAATACTCAGCGGTATGGGCAATCAATTCTCGGCCGTATTGAATTTCCTCGCCTTCTTTTCCTTTGGGAATTTCGGCATCGTTAGGGGCTTGCCATAGATCTGTTGATGAATCTAGAGGTTTTTGTTTAGGCGCTAACGGACCCGTGGCATCGGCATTCAAGGCTGGGGCTGTTTCCAATTCAACCTGAGCACTTGGCTCTGGCTTAAACAGGATGTAAAACACAATTCCCAACAAAGCCAAAAGCACCCCTACTAAAAGTAACATTAAGGTATTAACGGCCTTTAATAATCTCGCGGTATCTTTTTCGTTGCGCATGCTATGTAATTTACAATAAAGTTTTCACAATAATATAAATACCCATTACCAATACAAACCAACCAAAAGCGGGTTTTAATTTATCGCCACTGATTTTCTTTGACAAAAAGGCACCTAGGAATATACCCACAACCGCAATGGCAGAAAAACCAATGAGAAAGGTCCAATCTATTACTTGACCGCGGCCTAAATCCCCCAAAAATCCGAGCAACGACTTCGAGGCAATAATTACTAAAGACGTACCAACGGCTTGCTTCATAGGCAGTTTCGCCAAAATTACCAAGGCGGGAATTATTAAGAAACCGCCTCCGGCACCTACCAAACCCGTAACAAATCCTACCACCGCGCCTTCAACTAAAATTAACGGATAATTATATGAGATGGCTCCTCCTTCTGATTGCGTTTGTGGCTTGCCTTTTTTGATCATACTGTAAGAGGCCAATACCATGATCACCGCAAACAGGATGAGTATACCCATATCTTTATCTAATTTAAAGGGCGAGGTCAACAGAATATCCGGGATGGCCGGCACTACAAAATGTCGCGTGAGGTACACACTAACAATCGATGGAATACCAAAAACCAAAGCCGTTTTCCAATGAATATTACCCATTTTCATATGGGTAAAACTGCCAAACAAACTCGTTAATCCCACAATAAACAAAGAGTAAGCAGTAGACAATTCAGCTGGAATCCCGAAGAGATAAACTAAAATAGGCACGGTAAGAATAGATCCGCCTCCGCCTATGAGGCCCAACGACGTTCCCATCAAAACCGCTCCGATATATCCAATTATTTCCATATTATTTACAAAATTCGCATAAAATAGTGTGATGCATTGTGACCAAAATTACAATGACTTAGATAAATTTATAGTCATACCCTTCTAACTGACTCAATAAATCGGCAGGTTGATCGGTACATTCCACGCGACCTTCAATTTTTGGTTCAATTGGGGAATTTTCGGCCAAATACTCCCTAATGGCATCGTGTAACTTAATGCCCGTATCTACGGGATTGCTAACGCCCATCATTCGACAAAGGGTATCGGCTGGATCTCCATCCCGCTCACAAGCTACTATAGAATATTGTTTTGCTTTATCCAACATTTGCCCTTTAACTTTCACCCAATTCAGTCGCTCACCCATAGGTTTTTGCGAGGTGAAATTAATTTGCATTCCGGCGAAACGAACTAACCAACCCCCAAAGCGCTTGGACGGATCTTTGGCAAATACATTTTCTAATTCCTTTTCTAACCAATCCCATAGTTTCTGACCGCTTACTTTACCAGAGCGGGCTTCCGAATTTACCGGCAACATACTCCATAAGAAATCATTGGTAATTTCAGCAGGTTTTTCAGCCGATGCAACTAAAGGCGGACAAAAACGGAATCCATTTGAAAGGGCTACATCGGGTTTGAATTTCCACATTATGGCATCGGTAAGTACATTATCCATAGAAGTCTCCAATACAAAATAGCGAACCAAGGTGCTCTTGGTAACGCCAATAACGGTTTTCAACTCTTTATTAAAGGGCTCAAAGGTTTTATCGACCAAGGCGGCCATTTCAGCATCAGGTTTGTAACGGGAAGGATCTACGTCCATCAATTCATAATGGTGGTCTTTAATTTTACCGCCTTCCACTACGATGTCTAATTTTCCAACAAAAGAGCCGAATGCACCGGGTTCTGTTACTTTGGTATATTTGGTTTCGATTGGTTTTCTCACGCGCTCGTGGGTATCGGCACCTAAGATATAATCGACCCCTTCTACGAACGCTTGATTTCCTAAATCAACCTGTTGGGTCAATCCCATATGCGTAACCAAGAACACCATGGCACAATTCTCATACTCCCGCAATACCTTCACATAACGGGCAATATTATCTTCTGGTTTACCAAAATGGATGCCTTCAGAATAGGCAGG
>JBIKIM010000036.1:0-7680 GCA_044361605.1 Bacteroidia bacterium
CTCTTTGGTAATGGGAACCCAAAAAAGTTATGAGTTAATTGCAGCCAATGCCCGTGGATTGGGCAAGGTAGTCTCTGGTAAGGTAGATGCTAAAAATTCTTTGGCGGGTCCGATTGGAATCGCCCAGATGTATGGACCTACTTGGGATTGGATTAACTTTTGGACATTAACAGCGACTATAAGTTTGGCCTTGGCCTTAATGAATATTCTGCCTATTCCTGCACTCGATGGCGGCCATGTGATGTTCTTGCTCTACGAAATGATTACACGTAGACCTGTTAACGAGCGGGTTTTGTATATTGGTCAAATTATTGGAATGGCGGTTTTATTAAGTCTATTCGTATTTATATTTTGGGTTGATATTTCTAGAGCCCTCGGTTTTTAATGGATATAAATCCGTTTCATATTTTAGCCGTATTGCCCCAGCCTTTGTTGGATTTGGCGGATTTGCGTAAAAAATATATTGACATACAGCGAAACGGACATCCGGATTTAGGTCACAGTCCCGAAACCTCAGAGCTCGCCAATCAAGCGTATACCCGCTTGAAGCAAGACGAAACTAGGGTAGCGGATTTATTGCGTTTCTATGGCGAATGGCCCTTGGATATTAATTTAATTGATATGGACTTTTTGTCAGACGCGATGGATTTAGGGGAAGAAATTGACCAAATAGCGGAGGGAAATCAAGAATTAAGAGGGGACTTGCAAAGGCGTTTAGATGCCATGCGAGCAGAGCTAAATGGAGATTTAATGCAATTGAATGCGGATCTAGGTGAACCCACTGCTCAAGTATTCGAACCCAATTGGTTGCGAGCGCTTTCGGTTTGGTACCAAAAGAGTCGCTACCTCACGCGACTAGAAAAAAATATAAAAGGAGAGCAAGAACTTTAATCAAATCAACGTACTTTCGAAAATCCATGAGCCCTAAGCAAATTGTACTCCGAGATCCTGAAATTCGCATTATCATTAGGCGCATTGCCTTGCAAATTGCTGAAAACCATACCGATCACGTCGAATTACTTTTAATTGGATTGAATCAAAGAGGGTATTATTTAGCCAATTTAATCAAACAAGAATTACACGATATTTTACCCTCATTAACCTTAGCGTTACAATCTATGGATATGTCCGATGCAGCAGCAACGTTTCGTGCTACGGCTGCACATATTCTTATTGTAGATGATGTATTAAACTCCGGAAAAACAGCATTTCTTGCCGCATCGGCTTGTATGCACAACGAATTGATTAAACTTGAAACGGCTTTCTTGGCGGTTCGGGAACATCGTAATTTTCCGGTATCGGCAAATTATGTAGGATTAAGCATCGCAACTACCTTGCAAGAACACGTGTTGTTTGATAACGACGACGAGACCAATTTGAGGGTTTATTTGCAATAAGAATTGATTGCAATACAACATTTTATGGCAAAAATGTGTCATACCAAAAACCGAATTTTAAATTAAATTTGTTTAATGCCCAAAAAATTAAGCGCGCTCCTTATTGCCCTCGCTTTACTTGCTTTTCAGCCTGTAAAAGCCACGCATATAGTGGGGGGAGAGATGACTTACACCTATTTGGGTAACAATCAATACAAGCTGCGCTTAGATTTATATATAGATTGTATCAATGGCAATCCTGAAGCCATTAGTTCAGACAGAAATGCCCTATTTGCCATTTATTACGGGAATACCCGAGAGATGGTTCCAGGTTATCCTGTTTCTGTAGGCCGTTCAGGACCCGTGCGTATCACAAAAACCAATTATAATTGCATTGCGGTTTTGCCAAATGCCTGTGTGGATCATTATTGGTATGAAAGAACCGTTACCCTTGCGCCTAGAACGGGTGGCTATTATGTTTCATTTCAACGGTGTTGTCGCAATGGTACGATTACCAATATTGTGGATCCGGGAGGTGCCGGCGCAAATTATTGGAACTTTATTCCTAATGCCAATGACCTCGGCAATAATAATTCGGCGGTTTTTAAGGAACTCCCACCCAATTTTTTGTGTACGAACACCGCCTTGCGTTTTGATCACAGCGCCAAAGATGCCGATGGAGATTCTCTCGTATATAGTTTAACGACACCTTACACGGGTGGCGATCGCGATTTCCCACGTCCTGATGATGGCGTCAATGGAATGATGGACCGGCCCCTTTTTGATTTAATTACCTGGAGAAATGCCTATACGGCAACCGATCCTATCAATGGATTCCCCAAAATGAGCATAGATCCTGAAACGGGGTATTTAACCCTAACACCAACATTAGTGGGTCAGTTCGTAGTGGGTATTTCGGTTAAAGAATACCGAAAAGGGAAATTCCTCAATGAAACCATACGCGATTACCAGTTTAATGTGCAGGCTTGCGTAATAAACGTGACGGCCTCGTTTTTTGCACCTAAATTTATTTGTGGATTCAATTACTCCTTTACCAATTACAGTCAAGGGGCGCAACGGTATTTTTGGGATTTTGGAGTCGCCAATAGAACCGATGACACCTCAAATGCCACAAGGCCTTTATTTACGTTTCCAGAACCGGGAGAGTATACCGTTAAACTGATTGCCTATAAAAATAACTGTTCCGATACATTCAAGTTAACAGTTAATGTGGTAAAACCGGTTGAACCTAATTTACCCAAAGACACGGTTTTGTGTCCTGGAGCTACCCTAACCCTTAATTCGGATATTACCGGTGATGCCTATTGGTGGAATACGGGTGCCAAAACCAATTCAATCACAGTAAATGCTCCCGGATCCTATATTATTGGGGTTTCTCAGAAAACGTGTGTATGGTACGATACCATGCAAATTGATTACGACCGAACGGTGGTCGACGCATACGGAGACACCCTGTTTTGTAGCAATGAAACCTTTACCAAAACGATTGGCGCCAAACCGGTAGACAAGGCTACATACCAATGGTCTAATAACGTAGATACGCGCGAACAAACAATTAGCAATAAAGGGTGGTATCGGGTGAAAATGCGCACCCAATATGGCTGCGAAAGCACCGATAGTGTAAGGGTTGATCAATATTCAGATGTTAACGTATCTGTGGCCGACACCATAGCCTGTTTTGGAACGCCTGTTACCTTTAGGGCCATTTACGACGATCCAACGGCGCAAATTTCTTGGAGCAACGGTAGTGCAGGTCCCACCATGACAACGAGTCAATCGGGGTCTTATGTGGTAAAAGCGACCGTTGGGCTGTGTTCAAAAATAGATAACTTCCAATACGATTATTTTCCTCGGGAGTTAGAATTGGGTCCTGATTTGGTATACTGCGACCGCATCGATACCCTACTTAGCGCGCCCCAATCTGATTTCAAGAGTGTGGTATGGAATGATGAAATAACGGGACAAAATTACCGATTAAGAGAGCCTGGTTTTGTTAAAATTAGTGTCATCACGAAAAACGGGTGTATCGAGCGCGATTCATTAATGGTGCGTTTGTTTCAAAGTCCTTACCTCAATTTAGGTCCAGATACAACGATGTGTTTATCTGAAAATCCCACCCTAGATGCCGGCTTTGGAATGCGATCGTATAAGTGGAATAACGGTCAAACCGGCAGATATGTAAAAGCCTTCGATTCGGGGTATTATGTGGTTGAAATTATATCCCCAGAAGGATGCCGAAGTATCGATTCTGTATGGATCAACAAACGAAAAGATTTATTCTCATCCGATATTTACATGCCCAATGCATTTACGCCCAACGGCGATGGATTGAATGATTTGTATCCCATGAATCAGTACCAAGTCAAAGGTGCCGAATATCGGTTGTGGCTGTATAACCGATGGGGTGAGAAACTAGCCGAGTTCAGCCACCCCGATGGCAATTGGGATGGCCTAATAAAGGGAAATTCAGCTCCTGAAGGCGTTTACGTTTATAAGATTACCTGGTTGGGTTGCGACAATCAAAGAAGGACCTTATATGGTGATTTTACCTTGCTGAGGTAAAATCCAAATTTCAGTAAAGCGACTTTGCTATGGCGTGTCCTCTCTAATATCTGTTGAGTGGGGTAGAGTCCACGATTCCAAATTCGAGTTAAACGCTTTTGTTATAGGGTGTCCCCTCTAATATCTGTTGATTGGGGTAGAGCCCACGATTTAAACGCCTTTGTTATTGCTTACCCTCCGTATGCCGTTTTTGAGCAGGGTAGAATGGAAATTGATTACCAATCCCAATCGATAATCATTTGTGCGAACCAGTTTTAAAGCACGCTGTACTTCCGCTTCTGGAATGTCCTCGTCGGCCACAACGTTAAAAACCACACAATCCGCAATAAGAAAATCGATGGTATTGGTCTTTTCCAATATTTGTCCTTTATAACGGATATCCAACTCAATATCGGCACGAAAGGGTATCCCTTCTTGTTCCAATTCCCATTTCATGCACTCTAAATAACACGATTTATCAAGTCCTGGACCTATATGTTTATGTATTTCAATCGATTTGCCAATTATGAGGTGTGCTAATTCTTCTTCGTTCAAATTTTCTAAGTTCATAAAATAAATAAGGTTACACGATTTTGTTTGTAAATTCGAATTCACAGTACAAATCGTAATGTAAAATTACTACCATCTTATGATTAGTATTTTTTGTTTTGGTAGAATGCCTATTTCTTTTGTAAGTTGATTGAAGCCAACATTTTTAAGAATGAAATTGACCTCAACTGTCAAAAATGAAACCCGTAATTTTGTAAAAATCCGTAAAAATGTCAAAAACGCTAATAAAAAACGCCCAAATTGTTAACGAAGGCCGCATTCAAACAGCTGACGTATTGATCTCAGGCGAACGCATTGAAAGAATCGACCGTTTCATCGAAGCGGAACCACAAATGACGATAATCGAGGCCGAAGGACGCTATTTGTTGCCAGGTGTGATTGACGACCAGGTACATTTTAGAGAGCCGGGATTGACGCATAAGGCCGAGATTTATACAGAAAGTAGAGCGGCATTACTCGGTGGGGTTACCTCGTACATGGAGATGCCCAATGTAGTGCCACAAACTACAGACTTAGAAAAGCTCGAAGCAAAATACGAAATTGGAGCCCAAAAGTCGGCTGTGAATTATTCCTTCTATTTAGGAGGAACCAATCAGAATCTCGATGTGTTAAAGCAAGTGGATACAGAAACGGTTTGTGGGGTAAAGATTTTCATGGGTAGCAGTACGGGTAATATGCTCGTAGACAATGCCCCGGTTTTAGAAGCCATGTTTCGAGATGTCCCTACATTAATCGCAACCCATTGTGAATGTGAAACCCGGGTGAAAGAGCGATTAGAGGCGGCAAAAAACAAATGGCCAAACGGTATCCCCGCTGAACAACATCCTATAATGAGAGATGCAACCGCCTGTTACTTGAGCTCTTCATTGGCCGTTGAACTTGCCCGTAAGTACCATTCGCGTTTGCATATTTTACATATTACATCAGAAATTGAAACCCATCTTTTTCGCAACGATATACCCCTTTCGCAAAAGCGCATCACGGCCGAGGTTTGTGTGCACCACCTTCATTTTACCGATGCCGATTATCCGCGCTATCAAAACCAAATCAAATGCAATCCCGCTATTAAATCACAAAGCGACCAAGACGCACTTTGGAAGGCCTTACTCGATGATCGATTAGACGTAATTGCCACCGATCATGCGCCGCATACTATTGATGAAAAGTTTGCGGATAATTATTTAGACTGCCATGCGGGACTTCCCTTGGTGCAGCATCCCTTGCTACTAATGCTAGAGAAATACAAGGAAGGTAAAATTTCCCTCGAAAAAATGGTTGAGAAAATGTCTCATAACGTCGCTATTGCCTATAAAATGATCGATAGAGGGTTTATCAGAGAAGGCTATTTTGCCGATCTTGTGCTCGTTAATCCGAATGCGATTACCGCGGTTACTAAAGAATCATTGAGCTACAAGTGCCAATGGTCACCACTGGAAGGCACCCAATTTGGTCATGCCATTGAAAAGGTTTGGGTAAACGGTACGCTCAGTCTTAGCGATGGAAAGATTGGGGAAATAAACGCACAGCGCTTGCGTTTTGAGCGCGACCGTTAAATTAGGCGCGCGCGTTCTACGTAAAAATGATTGAGTACTAGCTTTAAATCTTGTGCCACATCACAATCGTAGTACCGAAGTCCCATGCCATTGCAACGGTCTTTTAACGCGCTAATGCGCAATTGTTCAGAAGCCATGTAGGCATCTGCGTATTCGTTAGGGTGCAATTTTATGTGGGAACCTGTTTCTAAGTCTACAAATTTAATAGGCTGTTCGCCCATTTTAAGCGTTCGCTCTTGGGGATGGTCGGTAATGTGTAAGAGTAAAACTTCACACTTTAAATAGTGCAAGTAGGAGAGTGTTTCCCAAAATTCAGTTTCTCGATTTTGGCTTGGGTCAAATAAGAAGTCGCTTAACAGCACCACCATATTTCTACGCGTGACGCCTTTTAGTAAGTCGGTGTACGCAAAAGGCGTTTCGCTTTTAGGGGTGGATTGGCCTTCCCAAAAAGGACTGAATGCCTGTATGCAATGGTGCAGGTGTGTGCGGGTTGATTTTAAATCCGATTCCCAGACCAACGCGGTTTCATTATACAGACTAAATCGGAACGCATCGCGTTGCCGGTGCAGTAAATGTCCCATACTGCTTGCCGCCAACAGGGCGTACTTCAGTTTCAGTTCTTGTTTTTCTGGGAAGCGCATGCTATCGGATACGTCGATCCAAAAATGACAGCGCAGATTGGTTTCTTCGATGTATTGTTTGATATACCGTTTTTCGGTCTTCGCCAATAACTTCCAATCGAGATTCCGGATGCTTTCACCCGGATTATAAGGCCGATGTTCGGCAAATTCAACGGAAAAACCATGCAACGGACTGTGATGATTACCCGTAATAAAACCTTCCATCGCTTTTTGAGCTAAAAAGGGAAGATTGTGATACGCGTATACGTCTTGCAGTTTCATGGTAGCTGTTTACAAAAAAGGCCGCGTAGAAGCGGCCTTAATTAGAAATTAAATGGATTAAAGTTGCGCCTCAATTTTTTGCATAATCATTGGCTTGGCAACGGCACCAACAATTTTGTCAACCACTTGACCGCCTTTGAATACCAATAAAGTAGGGATACTGCGAACGCTGTACGTCATAGCGATATCTGGATTTTCGTCTACGTTGAGCTTACCAATAACCGCTTTACCCAAGTATTCGGTGTGTAATTCTTCAACGATAGGACCAATCATGCGACAAGGGCCGCACCATTCTGCCCAAAAATCAACCAAAACGGGTTTATCAGAATCCAAAACATCGTTTTGGAAATTGCTGCTTGTAAATTCTATTGCCATATTACAAAGTTACAACATTTATTGGTGACCTTTATCGCAAAAGGCAATTTTGAAGTCGATAGGTACGGGATTTGATGCCGTTCTAATTAGTTTTGTAGGATGGCAGACATAGATCCGATTTTACGAGAGTTTTTGGATCAAAAAGTGTTCGAATACCAAAGGCCGGAGTTTCTAGAGTCAGATCCTTTGCAGATTCCCCATAGATACGAACAACGCGAAGACCAAGAAATAGCAGGATTCTTAACCGCCACTATTTCTTGGGGAAATCGAAAATCAATCCTGAATAACGCCATGCGGCTGATGGAGCGAATGGGAGCCTCTCCTCATGATTTTGTAATGTCT
>JBIKIM010000037.1:0-7667 GCA_044361605.1 Bacteroidia bacterium
AAACAACGGTGGTTGGGGACCTTATATCTTGAATCCCTATTCGGTTACGTTTTTATACGAGCTTGGAAGTCCTGATTTTTACGTATCGCCGCAATTGGAAGGGTTTGCTAAAAATGCAATCGGCGAAGAGATAAGCGTTCAGATTGAATTTGCGGATGATATTTTGGGTGGAGAATGGAATAAACCGACGCGCTTTTTTACGCAGTCTGAATTTTATTCGGGATTTGGCATTGAGGGTCCGTTCACACTTAATAACTTTTTGGGGACCGTTTATACCATGGATAAGGCGTACCGCGATTTTTATAAAATGCAAATGTTGCAGGATGCAGAGAATCCGTTTTCGGAACCCGTTCTATTTAGCAATAATTTCTCAGATGGTGCTTTAGGGGTTTTCGGTTGCTACGATTTTGTGCAGGGAACCTTTGAGTACACTCCCTGATAAATAGGGTTGTCAAATGGTACGCGTGAATTCGCTAAGGGTTTCGGTTGCTACGATTTTGTGCAGGGAACCTTTGAGTACACGCCTTGATAAATAGGGTTGTCAAATGGTACGCGTGTATTCGCTAAGGGTTTCAGTTGCTACGATTTTGTGCAGGGAACCTTTTAGTACACGCCTTGAAAAATTCGGTAGGCTGCGGAAATAGATGATCTGTTAGGTTTTGTTGCTAAGTATTACGTGTTGAATTGTAATAACACCCTGATTATCCAGCACTCCGCGAAAGCGCAGATTTACTTTAAATAACGCTGGTAGGCGCGCCACCATCGATCGGGCATCTCTCCGTCGCAAACTTGCTGATAGTCTTTGTAGGAACAACCGATAAAGAAGGTTTGGTCTTCATAGGGGTGGGGTACTTCCATCCACCACCGATCGCTTTTGCGACTTTTATAAAAAGTAATTTCGTGACCTGTATTGTCGAGCCGATTTCTGTAAATCAGATAGTTGGGGTCGTTTTTGATAGGGTGATCGTTGAACCGAGCGCTAAAACCTTCAATGAAGTACCAAATCAATTGTGCCAAAAGAAGATCGCATGATTCTGTGCTTCGGTTTGGGGAAAGCCCGAAAAAGGTGGCCGATTTTAACATGTTGGAGAGTCCGGCATAACGCGCTATTTGTGCGGCTTCTTCCGCATAGAGCCCATTAGGACTTGGTTTCGTGGTATGTGGGGCATCGGCCATTCGGATGCTGTTAAGATCGAAAAACATCATATCGGAACTGCGCAATACGGGTTCTGTTTCGTCAATATCGCTGCGAATTTTCCCAAGTCGGTAGTTTTCGAAATTGTAGCGGTCTATTTGCAAGGCCGATTCCTCACTTACATTATAAGCCTGTGTGGCAATGAAATCGATATTGGAAAGGTGGGTCGAAAGGGCTTTGTTTTGAAGCAATTCTAAACATTCGCTACCGGCCTCTAGATTAATACCCGGGCTTACCATGACCAATTCTAGAGGCTTTTTGGTATCTCTAAAAGCGTGAAAATGGGCGTGCAATTGTGACGTATCGTCTGATAAAATAAGCACGACTATATTCAGAGCCAAAAGCTCACCAATGGCTTCACTGATAGCAAAGGTGCGTTGCTGTTCGTTTTCGGGTAGGGCGAAATTGCCCAAATCTACCATATGCAATTTGTCGAACCGCCATGCAAGTCCGTATAACTCTTTGCGTGTTTGGTGTGCTTGTTCCCCTAATCCAATGAGGGCGACTTGCGCTTTGCTGATTTTTGGGAATGTTTTATTGTATACGTGAATGTGATCGCCAATGGTTGATTTTTGGGTGCGTTTTTCGCTGAGTAAAACGTCGGGGACGGGGGTGAAATAAGCGTCGAGCATTGCTTACGCAAATTCGTTCTGAGCAATGAATTTACCGAATAGATTAATTCACACTTTTAAACTTGTACAATTTATCTCACTTTTTTGCGGAAATTCCCCTTTTTGAACAACTTTAGACCGTTTGGGTTGTTTCTGATTGATATAACATTGTAATTTTGCAAACACATGAGCCAAGGATTTTACCCCATTAGCATAAAACAAATTGTTCAAGAAACCGCGGATGCGAAAACATTCGTATTTGATATTCCGAGTGCGTTGAAAAGCGAGTTTGAATACGCCGCTGGACAATACCTCACTTTTGAAGCTGAAATAAACGGTGAAAATGTGCGTCGTTCCTATTCCTTGTGCACGTATGCGGGGGTCGATATGGATCCAGCCGTTACCATTAAGCGCGTTGAAGGTGGTAAAATGAGTAACTTCTTTAACAGCAGCTTACAGGTGGGTGATACGGTTCAAGTCATGCCTCCAATGGGTAATTTTACGTTGGTTCCGGATGCGAATCGCAAGCAGCATTATGTATTGTTTGGGGGCGGTAGCGGTATTACGCCGGTGCTAGGTATCGCAAAGGCGGTCTTGAAAGATGAGCCAGAGAGTAAAGTAACGTTGGTATACGCCAATCGCGATCCGGAGTCGGTTATTTTCAAAGAGGCACTTAAAAACATGGAAGCCGCTCATGGCAGTCGGTTTAACGTGTTGCTTAGCTATGATAAAGCCCCATTTACTTGGTTCGGTTTGAAAGGTCAGTTGAGTGAAGACAAAGTTCAAAATATCGTAAAAAGCAAAGTGGGAGGTCCATTCGATACCTATCTTTATTACATATGCGGTCCAAGTCCTATGATGGATGTGATTAAGAAGGGACTTACATCGGTGGGCGTTTCTAAAGACAATATAAATATTGAATATTTCACGGCGCCTACGGCATCGGCAGAAGCAGAAAATGTAGCGGTTGGAAGCGATGCTTCGTCCGAGGCATTTAACGGTACATCCGAGATTACCATGAAAGTTTATGGCAAAACCCATACAATCACAGTAGATGGGAATACCACTATTTTGAATGCGGCCATGAAAGAAGGAATTGATCCTCCGTATAGTTGCACGGTTGGAGTTTGTACTACCTGCCGTGCCAAAGTACATTCAGGTTTGGTGCACATGCTAGAGCGCGAGGGCTTAAGCGACAAGGAAATCGCCGATGGATTTGTGCTAACGTGTCAGTCTGTGCCGCGCAGCTCAAAGATTACATTGAGTTACGAGTAAGGTTTAGTTCAAAAAATCAATTTTTGCATAAAAAAGGGCCGTTTCAATTTTGAAGCGGCCCTTTTCATTTAAACGCGATTTTGAGTTACATCAAACGATCGGAATACAACCTTACCCGTTGCAATAGTTCCGCAAAATCTTCGGGAAGTTCTTGCTCAAACCGCAATTTTTCTCCCGTTGTTGGATGCACAAATCCTAACACCCGTGCGTGTAACGCCTGTCTGGGAAACAACTCGAAATTGTTATGGATAAACTGCTTGAATTTGGGCAGATTGGCTCCTTTTAGTATTTGGCGGCCTCCGTACATCTCATCGGAAAACAACGGATGTCCGAAATGTGACAAGTGCGCCCGTATTTGGTGGGTACGACCCGTTTCCAGCTCGCATTCGATTAAAGTTAAAAAATGAAAACGCTCTACGATTTTCCAATGGGTAATGGCAATTTTACCGTCTTCGGGATCTTCAAAATGCTTGCTTTTGCGACGGTCTTTCGGATCGCGGGCTAAATAACCCTCGATGGTGCCGGAATCTTCTTTCGGTTCACCCCATACCAAAGCCCAATATTTTCGTTCTATTGTATGGTCGAAAAACTGTTTTCCGAGGTGACTCAACGCCTCGTCTAATTTCCCCACAACCAAAAGTCCTGAGGTGTCTTTATCGATTCGATGTACCAAACCGGGCCTATGGCGGGCATCCTTTTGGGGTAAATTCCCAAAGTGGAATAACAGGGCATTAACGAGTGTTCCGTTGTAATTATTGCACCCGGGATGAACAACCATACCGGCGTTTTTATTTATAATGGCAATAGCATCGTCTTCGTAAACAACCTCAATGGGAATGTCTTCGGGATAAACTTCAGTGTCGCGGGGTTCATCGGGAAGTATGATGCGAATATGATCTCGTGGTTTGGTTTTGTAATTGCTTTTAACCGGATTTCCGTTAACCTGAACCGCGCCGGAAGTGATTCCCGCTTGTATTTTGGTGCGTGACGCATGGGCAATACGGTGCATCAACCAACGGTCAATACGCATGGGCTCCTGTCCGGGATCTACGGTGAAGGCATAATGTTCAAAGCCTTCTTCTTCTTCTTCGATGTAATCGTTGGGTAGTGTCAATGAACTGCAAATCTACGTTACAAAGCCCAAATGCCGCTAATATTCAAATTGTAAGTGTCCTAATTTCAATCCGGCCCAGCCCGCTTGGTTGATCACCACCTTTTTTCCCGCCTTGTTTTTCACCACGGTGGGCTCGTCTAAAAAGGTATGCGTATGGCCGCCTAAAATCACATCAATACCCTCGGTACGCTGGGCTAATTTGAAGTCATCGATTTTTTCACTGTCGTACTGATAACCCAAATGCGACAAAACTACGACGGCATCGCAATTTTTATTTTTTCGGAGGAAATTTACCTGTTCCTGCAGTTTTTCGATGGGATCTAGATACTGGAAACTACCGCGATTGGCTTCCCCCTGAAGTTCAAGCAGGTCAATGCTTACACCCGTAATTCCAATGGTTACCGGTCCTTTTTTAATGATTTTATAGGGTTGGATGACCCCTAAGTCGCTATCTTTATCGAACGAATAATTGATTAAAAGGGTAGGCGTGCTGTATTGTTTTCGGAGTGAAAACAAATGCCCGAATCCCATGTCAAAATCGTGGTTACCCAAGGTGGTGGCATCGTATTGCATGCGTTGCATCCATTGCAGTTCGGGATGTCCTTTAAAGACATTAAAATAGGGGGTGCCTTGAAATACATCGCCGGAATCGAACAAGGTTACGTGCTCGTGTTCGGTTCTTAAACGGTTGATTATTTGAGTCAATTGGGCAATGCCGCCTTCTTTAGGGTGTCGTTTGTGCGTGGCAGAAAAAGGCAAAAACCGGCTGTGAAAATCGTTTGTATGTAAAATGGACCACGTATTTTTCTTATAGGGGATGGCTTGGGCATAGCGCAATAAAAACCCGCTGGCCAGTAAAATACTGCTCTTTTTGAGGAATAGTCTTCGGTTCATGGCTGATGAAAAATTCGGGGATTGGTTCGGGGTTTTAATGCGCCGTTGGATTCGTGGACTTCGTTTTTGATTTCATTGATGATGATATCGCGCAAAAAGGTGCCTGTTTGTATGAGTCTTTTTGGATTTTTTAGCATCGTAAAGCCGTCGCCGCCGGTCTGCATGAAATCAACGGTGGCAATGCAATAGCTGCGCCGACTGTCGAAAGCGTTTCCATTGATGCGGGCCGATACAAACGATTGGGAATCGATGTACAATTCTCCACCTGAAAAGGGCGTACCCCCTAATTGGGCAATGTAATTAAAGAGTTCGATCATTTGGGTGCCCGATAAAACGAGTAACACCACTTCATTGTCAAAGGGCATTACTTCGTAAATATTTCCCACAGTAATAAATCCACTATCAATAGCATTGCGAAGTCCGTTATGATTTAAAATAGCCAATTCGGGCAAGGGTAGATTCTGCGAACGGGCTAAATTTTGTGACCATTTTAAGGTATAATCGGTTACCAAACGGGCAAGGGTTGCTCGATGTTGTTGTTCTTGGTTGATACGTCCTTTACTGCGCACAGGTCGAAATTCTTGGGCCGTATATCCGATGATATCGTTCATTTCGGCATTCAAAGAATCGCTAAGCGGTTGTAACCATTGAGCCTCGGCAGAATCTACTCCGAACGCACTGTTTACGGTTATGGAGGTGCCTTCTTGGTATTGTAATTTCGTTTGGCAACTTTGAAACAGCACAAGTGCGGTTATGAGTGCGAATGGAATGGGGCGCATAGGCGGGGTAAAATTAGTTAACCTAAAGAGAACAAAATGTTAATTCATGGTAATCAAGATGTAAAATAATTAAAGTAAATTTGAAGTACCCATTATATTGGGTGAATTTCGCAAAAAAAATATGAAAAAAATATACGCAATTATCGCAACGGTTGCTCTTTTTGGAGCGGCAACGGCCCAAAACATTACGCCTTGTGATGAATTATTCATCAGTGAATACGTTGAGGGTTCTAGAAATAATAAGGCGCTTGAAATTTATAACCCGAGTAATCGCAGCATTGATTTAAAAAACTACCGCGTTACCCGTTGGCAAAATGGCTCGGCCACTTGGGCCAATCAATATTCTGATGTGCTTTCGGGTACAATAGGTCCGAATGAAACCAAAGTGTTGGTGTTAGACAAACGCGACGTAACAAAAACAGGTTTAGACACCCCGGTTGTGGAAGCATTGCGCAAAAAAGCCGATTTGTTTCTTGCTCCCGTATACGAAGTTTCTTATAGTATGTATTTCAATGGCGACGATGCCATGTCATTAGATCGTTATTATTCCGATTTTACTACTTGGGTGCCTGTTGACATTATGGGTAAAATTGGCGAACGCCCTCCCTTTGGTGGTTGGAGCGATTCGTTTCCATATAACAATGGCTTAGGAAAATGGTACACGGCGAATAAAACCTTGGTGCGCAAGCGTAAAGTTTTGTCTGGTATTGATACCATTGCGCCTATTCGTAGAGGAGTTGCCACAACGGTTCCTCAGGCAGCTAATCCTACATTTTTTAACCCTTCTGCCGAATGGATTTTGTATCCGATTGATTTCTTTGATTCTTTGGGAAGCCATGATTGTGGTTGTTTGACATTAGGAACCCAAGAATTGGAAAATGCAGTTTCCGTATATCCGAATCCTGTGAACGAAATATTAATGGTTACCGCGCATTCTAAAATTGCGAAAGTAAGCATGATGGATTTGAAGGGCATGCACATTAGCCTGCCTTATACAATAGGTGTTAGCGGCAAGAACGTAAAAATTTCCACCGAAACATTAAATAGCGGAATTTGGATTTTGCAGATTCAGCTTGAAAACGGAGTGACCATTAACCGTAAAATACAGAAGTAACGGACATGCGTTTCCAGCGGTTACTTTTGGGTATTGTAGCCCTTTTTTGTACCTCTTTATGGTCGCAAGTGACGATAAGAGGTCAGGTTCAGGATGGAATTTCTGGTGAACTGATTGAAAAGGCCCAAATTAGTGCCGGTTCCGTTACCGTAGAAACCGATAAAAACGGTTCTTACGAGTTGAAAGTTCCTATGGGAACTTACCAAGTGAAGGCAAGTGCTGATGGATTTGCGCCGAGTGTTATTCAAGTCGAAGCGGATAGAACGGTTGTTTCTCACGTGAATTTCGAATTGGAAAATCTGAGCGACGCCATGCAGGCGGTTCAAATTGTGGCTAATGTGGCCAAAGACCGTCGCACGCCTATTGCGTATAGCAATATTACGGGTAAAGACATTCGAGAGCGTTTGGGTAGTCAAGACATGCCCATGTTATTGAACAATACCCCTGGGGTTTATGCCACCCAACAAGGCGGTGGCGCCGGTGATGCACGTATAACGATACGCGGTTTTAGTCAGCGCAATATCGCCGTAATGATTGATGGAATTCCGGTGAACGACATGGAAAATGGCTGGGTGTATTGGAGCAATTGGTTTGGTTTGGGCGGTGTTACCGCTTTAACGCAAGTACAACGCGGATTGGGGAGCAGTCGTATTGCCAATCCAGCGGTTGGGGGAACCATTAATGT
>JBIKIM010000038.1:0-7565 GCA_044361605.1 Bacteroidia bacterium
AATGGTGAATGATGAATTGTGAATGATGAATTATTTAATTTTGGGAAGTAGTGAAATATGGGGAATTGGCTGATGTTTTGCCCCTTTAAGGGGTATGAGGGCGATAAATTAAAGTCTTTGGTAGAAGTGCGCTCTAGCTAAACTACTAAAAATGTAAACTGCAACTAACTACTAATGAAAAAGTAAACTGCAACTAACTACTACTAAAAAAGCAAACTGCAACTAACTACTAATGAAAAAGTAAACTGCAACTGATTAATAAGGAAAAGACATATTGCAACCAAACCATCTGTAATGGGTTCATTATGAATTGAGAATAAATTCATAATTCATAAAATTGGATTCCGTAGAAATTATGAATGGAGAATAAATTCATAATTCACCATTCATAATTCAAAATTCAAAATTCAAATCCTATTTCGTAGCCGTTAAACGCATTTTACGGCGTGTTGGCTTAGTTTCTTTTTCGGCGTCGAAAGCAGCAATACCGCTGATTTCTTGATCCACTAATATACGTCCGCAATGTTCGCAATCGGTGATCTTGATGTGCGCACGAATATCGCTATGACGTTGGGGAGGTACTTTTGAGAAGCACCCGCCACAGGCACTACGAACGATAGCTGCCACTGCTACCCCGTTCTTCATGTTCTCACGAATGCGGTGGTAGGCTCGGTTATAACGCTCGTCTAAACGCTTAGCAGCGCTTTCACGTTCTTTATTCAACTTGGCGATTTCCTCTTCGTTTTCTTTTTCGATTTCAGCCAATTCATTCCGCTTGAATTCGATATCGGCACGACGCGAATCTAACGCGCGCTGGGTTGAATCTAATACTTCATTTTTCTGTTCTAGCTGACGCTGAAAATCTTTGATTTTCTTTTCTGCTGAAAGAATTTCAAGTCCGGCAATTTCTTTCTCCTTATCGATAGCCTCATACTCACGGCTATTCTTGATATTATTCATCTGATCATCGTACTTCGAAATTGCAGATTGGAATTCTTTAATGGAGTTTTTCTTTGCCGCTATTTGTGCGTTATATTCGGCTATCTCGCCGTTTATATAGTGCAAGCGGGTTTCAAGACCGGCGATATCGTCTTCTAAATCGGATACCTCCATGGGTAGTTCACCTAAAACGGCGCGCACTTCATCTAACTTATTGTCGATTTGCTGCAGCTTCCAAAGGTCTTGTAATTTTTTTTCAACGGTTACGTCCATATGGCTTATTTGTATTGTACTGGGTTGGTATTGGTTTGTGCAAAAATGGTTGCAAAATTAGGCATTTTTTTCGACATTAGTTGATGGAAGATTTCGATAGTGTACTTTTCTGACTCGTAATGACCGATATCGCATAGTAATAATTGGCCTTCGGCATCGAAAAATTCATGATACTTGATATCAGACGTAACGTAAGCGTCGGCATTGGCTCGGGCTTTTTTAATCAAAAAGGACCCGGCCCCACCGCACACCGCCACGGTTTTAATCAGTGACTTATCGGTTTTTGTGAATTTTACAAAACCCAATTCCATTTTGTTTTTCAATAATTGCAAAAACGCATCCGGGGTAAGGCCTTGTGCTAAATCACCTAACAGCCCTGATCCCACCGATTGATGCTTGTTTTCTAGTCGCAACAATTCATAGGCAACCTCTTCGTAAGGATGCGCATTTTTCATCGCTTTAATGGCTCCCTCTTTATGTACGTCACTTACCAACACCTCAAACCGAAGTTCTTGTCCGGTAAACCGCTCCCCCACTACACCCGTATGGGGGTTGGCGCCGGCTAGTGGCCTAAAGCTTCCTTCGCCGGACGTAATAAAGCCGCACTCGTCGTAATTGCCAATATGACCGGCTCCCGCTTGGAAAAGTGCGTTCCTCACATTGTCTAAATGTTCCTCCGTAACGTAAACCGATAACCGGTATAAAATGCCAGGCTTGGGGTCTAAAATTCGTCCGTTTTGAAGTCCTAATTTCTCGGCAATTTTCGCATTTACCCCCTGCTGCAACACATTATCCAAATTGGTATGTACGGCATAAATAGCAATACCATATTGAATGGCAGATATAACAGTGCGCTCTACATAATTGGCTCCATTCAAACGCTTCAATCCCGAAAAAATAATCGGGTGATGGGCAATAATGATATCACACTCTTGGGCCTTCGCTTCTTCCACTATTTCGGGCGTGCAATCCAAGCACAGGAGTGCTTTGTGCACATAGGAATCGGGCTGACCCACAAGTAAACCGCTATTATCATAGGATTCTTGCCACGCTGTTGGGGCTATTTCCTCAAAAATGGCCATCAATTCTCGAATTTGTACCCGCATTGATTCAAATTTCAGTTAAATCTATGACATTTGCGGCACATGCTCAAAAAAGCAGTTCTAAAAAGAGGGAAAGACGAAGCCATAGCGCGCCGACATCCTTGGATTTTTTCGGGGGCCATCGATACCATCGAACCTTGCAATTCAGGTGAAATCATTGAAATCGTGAACCACAAAGGCGATTTCTGCGGCATCGGCTACAGCGGAACGGGTAGTATTGCCCTGCGCGTATTAAGTTTCGAACCTTGCGAAATCGATGTGGCATTTTGGGCCTCTTGTTTTGAGAAAAGTTGGCAGGTACGCCGCGATTTAAATTTAGGTCTCGACACCGACACCAATGCGTATCGGTTAATTCACGGAGAGGGCGATGGTTTACCCGGTTTAATTATTGATATCTACGGCAAAACTGCGGTAGTCCAAGCCCATACCGATGGCATTTTCGAACAATTGGAGTCCATTGCGTTGGCTTTACGTCAAGTTCTGGGCGCTTCCCTCGAGCGTATCTATTCGAAAAGTCGGTCTGCGATGCACGACAATGAAATTGAAGATCGGTATTTATGGGGAAGCCCGGGCACAGAAATCGCTACTGAGTATGGCATGCAATTTCGGATTAACTGGGAGGAAGGCCAAAAAACGGGCTTCTTTTTAGACCAACGTGAAAATCGCAACCTCGTACGTCATTATGCCAAAAACAAAACGGTTTTAAATACCTTTTCGTATTCGGGTGGTTTTTCAGTATCCGCACTTACCGGAGGCGCCAGTCGCGTAATTTCGGTAGATGTTTCTCAGCACGCCATTGATTTGGCTAACGATAATATCGCTCTTAACGGTTTTGAAAGCCGCCATGAAGGACTTTGTGCCGATGTTTTAAAGCACCTCACCGATGCAACCGAACAATATGATATCGTTATTCTAGATCCGCCTGCATTTGCCAAAAGCATCAAGAAAAAACACGGCGCAACTATGGGCTATAAGCGATTGAATCAATTGGGATTGAATCGGGTTAAACCGGGAGGATTGTTGTTTACGTTCAGTTGTTCGCAGGTAGTAGATACTGAATTATTCGAGCATACGATTCGCGCTGCGGCTATTGAAAGTGGCCGTACGGCCCGAATTTTGCACCGACTTTCTCAAGGGCCGGACCATCCGGTAAATATTTTTCACCCCGAAGGACATTACCTAAAAGGGCTGGTACTGAGGGTAGATTAGTATTTACTTCTGAGCAAGAGTTACAATAGAAACGCGTTCGTTACCTATTTCCCAAAGACAAAATAAAGTCTTGGCTATTGGGTAGATTAGTATTTGCTCCTAAGCAAGAGTTACAATAGAAACGCGATCGTTACCTATTTCCCAAAGACAAAACATAGTCTTGGTTATTGGGTAGATTAGTATTTACTTCTGAGCGAGAGTTACAATAGAATTGCGATCGTTACCCTATTTCCCAAAGACAAAATATAGTCTTGGTTATATGGAGATTGGGTTTTATTTCTGAGCAAAGCGATAGAAGAGCCAAGCAATAGGCACAAATACGATACTCGGCATCCAAACCGCTATAAATGGCGGCATTACATTTTTAACCCCCAAGGAGTTGAAATATTGACTGAAGAACAGGAAAAAGAGTATGACAAATATGCCCACAGCCAAGGAAACACCTACCCCGCCTCTGGTTTTGCGTCCGGCTACAGACACCCCAATTGCGATGAGTATAAACGTGCTGAAAGGACTGGCATAACGGCGGAAACGTTCGGTTTCTAGGCCCGGAACATTAGGGGATCCGCGCTGTCGTTCCTGCTCGGTGAATGATACAAGTTCGCGTTGATTCAAGCTTTGGATATCTTCTAAGCGAAAGAAAAAATGGGCTGGATTAAAAGAAATCAAGGTATCTAAACTGGATAGTGTTTGAACCACCTGATTGCCGTTGGGTAAAAATTCTCTTTGGGTAACTTGATCTAAATGCCACGTTTGTTTGCGTCTGTCCCAACGAATAAATCGAGCAAACAAGGAGCTTTTTAACTCTATCCCGTCGTACGATTCGAGGGTAATTCCCAATCCGGTACTGTCGTGATTGGCAAAATAATCCATGTACATAATTACACCCGGTTGAATTTGTCGGTAGATGGAATTGCGGGTTTCATCCCAATAATTTCGCAGGTATTTATACTCGAACTTTACCCGATCTTTATCGGTAATCGGAATTATCCAGGCATTCAAAACATAACTTCCCCAAGCTAAAAAAACGGCGACCATCATGTAGGGCCGCAAGATGCGTACCAAGGAAATGCCCCCGGCCAACATGGATATAAATTCGGTACGACCGGCCAATCGAGACGTCATGTATAGGACCGAAATAAATATAAATATTGGACTAAAGGTATTGATTAAAGTGGGTATAAAGCTTACATAATAAACCCCTATTATTTCTCCAATTGGGGCATCACGCTTTAAAAAATCATCGAGTTTTTCCGCCACATCGAAAACAATGATGATTACGATAAATAAACTTATCGTAACAACAAACGTTTTAAGAAACTTGAGTGCGATGTAGCGATCGAGTATGGTAACGCGAAATTTCATTTACAAACGTTGAGAAACTTGTTTTTGTATTTGCGGTTTCCAAGTGCTAAAGTCGCCGGCTATGATGTGTTTTCGCGCCTCTCGCACCAACCACAAGTATAATTGTAAATTTTGAATACTGGCCACTATTGGACCGAGCATTTCTCCCGAGTGGAAAAGATGCCGCATGTACGACAGGGAATAATCGGGCGTTAACACGGGATCGAGCGGACTAAATTCACGTTCCCATTTTTTATTCTTTATATTGAGAATTCCTTGGGTGGTGAAAACCATTCCGTTGCGGGCATTGCGGGTAGGCATCACACAATCGAACATATCAATTCCGCGTTCGATACTTTCTAAAATATTCTCTGGCGTTCCCACGCCCATTAAATACCGCGGCTTTGACTTGGGAAGGATGGCGGTTACCTTCTCTGTCATGGCGTACATATCTTCGTGTGGCTCCCCCACGCTCAAGCCACCAATGGCATAACCACCGGCTTCGTGCTGACAGATATACTCGGCGCTTTGAACACGCAAATCGGGATATACACTCCCTTGAACGATGGGAAATAATTCTTGATGATACCCGTAAATAGGCTCTGTTTCGTGATAGCGTTTCATACACCGATCTAACCAACGGTGGGTCATGTGCATGCTTTTCTCCGCATAATCGCGTTCACAAGGATAGGGAGTGCATTCATCGAATGCCATAATGATATCGGCCCCTAAAATACGCTGGGTGTCGATCACATTTTCGGGCGTAAATTGGTGTTTAGACCCATCAATATGACTTTTAAAGAGGGCGCCCTCTTCCTTAATATTCCGCGTTTTGGACAACGAATACACTTGATATCCGCCGCTATCGGTGAGCAAAGGCCTGTCCCAGCCTGCAAAACCGTGAATTCCTCCCGCTTCCTGAATGACTTCCAATCCGGGTCTTAAGTATAAATGGTAGGTGTTCCCCAGTATTATTTCGGCGTTAATCGTGGTTTCCAATTCTTTCCTAGGTACCGCTTTAACACTGGCAGCGGTGCCCACCGGCATGAAAATAGGGGTATGAATTTCGCCGTGATCGGTACGAATGATACCTGCTCGCGCCTGCGATTTATCGTCGGTTTTTTCTAATTTGAATTCAAAAGGCATGACTTAGTTCTGGGCCATCAAGGTGATGGAAAACAAACGAGGGAATAACGCACTCATTGAACCCGAATAATAACTATCCGGAACGCGCACCAAACCATTCGTAAAACCGTTCGACATTTTTAGTTCAATAGAGAGGTCTACATAATCCAATCGGAACTCAACTCCGGCACCAAATTCATAATAATACGTATTGGCTTTTAGGGCTATCATGGGTTTGCTATTTCCGATAACGAGGCCTTCGTTACTTTGAAAATCGTGAGACCAACGTACGCCACCCAAAACAAAAAAACCGGTATTATTGGGCATATCCGATCGGTATTTAAGGGTAAGCGGTAAATCTAAGGATATGGTTTCAATCGAGAGCGTTTCAACAGGTCTATTGGCCCAATTGAAATCAATGTTACGGTTGTGCAGTTGCAGCATCGTGGCGAGCTTCCATTCCCAATTTTTGCGCATCCGCATCGCTACGGTACCTCCAAAGCCACCACCGATTTGAGATTGTGGATTAATCGAACGGAGTGAATCGTTGCGCATCCAAAAGGCAGGATGCAATTGCATTTTCATCATTGCCTGCGTTCCATTGAACGCGATGCCCCAAAAAAACCGTTTTCGGAGAATTCTGTTGGGATCTTTTGGTACCGCAGAAGCTGCGTGTGCCCAACACATAACTAACGCTATGGCTATTATTTTACGCAATGGTATAATGTCGCAATTCCAAAGGTAAGTCCTTTATAGGTAACATGGGAATACCCAGAAGATTTTGCTACGTTTACAAAATCTTCCCCTTCAGGAAAAACAGCCACACTCTGGGGCAAATACGTGTACGCCGTTGCGTCTTTGCTTATTAAACGTCCCAAACGTGGCAATATATATTTAAAATAAAACCAATAAATAGCGCTAAAAACAGGATTCCTTGGTTTGCTAAATTCGAGGACAACTAAACTACCTCCAGGCTTTAATACCCGAGACATTTCCATCATGCCTTTTTCAAGATTCTCGAAGTTTCTAACACCAAAACTCACCGTTATGGCTTCAAACGAATCGTTTTCAAAGGGCAGGTTTTCTGAATCGGCTTGTTGCAAGCGAATGCGCTTGTTCAAACCCAACTTTTCTAATTTAATATCCCCCCGAGAAAGCATCCCTTGAGAGATATCGATTCCCGTAATTTGCGCGCCCTCGATAACGGCCAATTCAATCGCCAAATCTGCCGTACCTGTTGCCACATCCAAGATGTTTTTGGCTCCCGCTTTGGCAATTATCCGACGCACTTTTTTGCGCCATTGGATATCGATTCCAAGAGACAACACCCGATTCAAAAAATCATAGCGCTCGGAAATATTATCGAACATCTCCTCGACTTGTTGTTTCTTTGAAGTGTCGGAAAGCGGATTGGGTTTAACTGTAGTGCTCAAAATGAGCCGCAAATATACACCATAAGTTTTACCACACCTATACGCCCCACCACCATGCAAATCAAAGATCCAAAATATTTAGGCAGCTGGGAAAAATCACTGGAAATGCCCCATACCACCCTTCCAGAATTTGCCTTCA
>JBIKIM010000039.1:0-7438 GCA_044361605.1 Bacteroidia bacterium
AGAAATTGCCGAGTCCGTGCGACGAATTTTAATCGCGAAACACCAATTGGGTTTGTCTAAAAACTTAGATGTGACCCATATTCAGCGCGAACTGGACTCCGAATACAGCCGATTTATCAAAAAAACAAGTCCCGTTCCCGCTACCCCTTATTGCGAATTCGACCCGAGTTTCGAAGCCGAAATCGAAGCGGCTAGCGCCCATATTTGCCTCCTTGCACCCGATAAATCGACGCGATTGCCATGGAAACCCCATAGAATCGATACCCTCAATGCCGTTATTTTTGGCGAACGCCTTCCCGATGTATTTTACCAGCGACTCCAAAGCTACCAATACAGCCGTCTCGTGTGGGCCCAAAATTTCGCCAATGCCGATACCCTTTTGAAACATTTGGATTCTATTGGTGGGCACCACTTATTTTTCAATTCGAACCAACGTATGTGGGGAAATCAGTCACGCCATTTACCCGTTCTTTTGAAAGAGGTATTGGAGCGACTTCCCAACGCATCCAATTCGGTTTTGGTACACACAGGAAATGTGTATGCCCTGCAAGGGTTGCGCAGTAATATCCCGGTAATTTTAGGCATGGAAACGGGGGAATCGTATATGGTCGCATCCCTAGATGCGTTATTTGGTCACCGTGGAATTCGGGGGAAATTACCGGTTTCGATCGACAGTCTTTGGAATCCAAAAATAGAACTCAATACCCGTGCATGGATCCGTTTCCGTTCATTAGAATTGTCCGATCCGGAACTATTAGGATTTAATTGCGATGAAGAGGCCTCTCTCAATGGAATTATGGATTCGGTTATCCTCAGTGGGGCATCACAAACCGCACAATTATTGGTTTTAAAGAACGGTCAAATTGTGTACGATATTTCCCGAGGAAAGATGCCCGATGGAAAAAAGAAGATCAACATGCACAGCATTTACGATATCGCAAGTATTACCAAAACGGCGGCTACCACCCTCGCGGTAATGCATGTTTTCGAAAAAGAGAATATCAACTTAGAGAAGCCGATTCAAGCATACTGGCCTGAGGCCCGGAAATTTGCCTGGGGCTCTGTTAAAATTCAAGACTTTTTACTGCACCGGTCGGGATTACCCGCTTTTTTACCCTTGTACAGCACGTTAAAATCGGATTCCTTTTTCATCCAACGCGATTCGTTACATCAACCCAAAAGTGGTGATATTCTTTGGGGAAATTCGCTTTATTTAAACCGCTCGGTAAGCGATACCGTTTGGGCTATGATTGGGCAAACAGCTCCCAAAATTTACCATGAAAGCCAAGATTTGCAACCCTATATTTATTCCGATTTGAATGCCATTATTTTGGGCAAATGGATTGAATACCGCAGTGGTACCAAATTGGCAGTCTTCTGCGATTCTATTTTTTACACGCCGATGGGAATGTTCCGAACTGGATTTGAACCTCGGTCTAAAAATTTAACCCCATGGATTTTGCCCACACAAATCGATACGGCCACCAAACGAGGTCTAATTTGGGCAGAAACCCACGATCCTACCGCCTACCTTTTGGGAGGTAGTGCAGGCAATGCCGGTCTTTTTTCAAGCGCTTATGACCTTGCCCGACTCATGCTAATGTTGGCACAAGGAGGGATATTGGACGGCACCCGTTATTTCAAGGCCGAAACCATCGAGCGATTTACTTCAGGATTCTTATATGCCGATAACCACCGGGGACTGGGATTCGACAAACCCAATGGATATCCCAATGCGCTAAAAAATAGCGAGATTAAAGGCAGTAATTTATTTGAGGGCGCGCCAAACAGTCTATTTGGACATGCGGGATTTACAGGTACGTGGGCTTACGCCGATGCTAAAAACCAACTAGTATGGATATTTTTAAGCAACAGAACGTATCCTAATGATTCCCAAAACAAATTAGCCAAAAAAGGATACCGCGGAAAGCTTATGGAAATTGTTTATCGGTCGTTAAAAGCCGATGACAAGCCGTAATTTTCGAGCATAATTCATCTATTTCCACTATATTTGCAAGTTGATATGAAGTGGCTCCAAAACGTGGTTATTCTAATTTTAATCGTCATAATAGGCGGTTCATGTGGTGAATATCAGCGTATTTACAAAAAAGGCACGGTATTGGAGAAGCAATCCAAGGCCATGGAGTTGTATAACAAAAAAGAGTATTCCAAGTCGGTTCAATTGTTGGAACAATTGCGGGATTTATACAAAGTGCGCGATAGTTTAGAAAATGTATACTATCATATGGCTATGTCGTATTATCATTTGAAGGACTATCCCTATGCGTCTTTGTTTTTCAAGGATTACACGGAGAACTTCAACCAATCCGACCGATCTATAGAGTGCGCTTACATGAGTCTCTATTGCGATTATTTAGCAATCGGTCCGGCAGATTTAGACCAAGCAGATACCAAAAAAGTAATTGAAGCGCTGCAAATGTTCACGAATTACTATCCCGATTCTGAATATGCCCAAAAATGCAACGATCATATCGACGGACTCCGAATCAAGTTACAGCAGAAGGAATTCGACATGGTAGAACAATATTACCGCATGGGCGAATTTAAGTCGGCCGTAGTAGCCGCCAAAAACGCCGTTAAGTTATATCCCGATACCGATCAGCGCGAAACGTTGGAATGGATTGCTGTTGATGCTCAGTTTCAATATGCCGAAAATAGCGTTAGAAGCAAACGCTTGGAGCGCTTTCAACTGGTCCTAGAAAACATTCAAGATTATCTTTACACCCACCCAACGAGCAGTAAGCACTACCTCGCAGTAAAAAAAATAGAATCCACCACCAAAAAACGTATAAACGAAATAAAAGCAATTTTATGAGCATAAAAGACCCAACCTCAGCAGAAACCCGTAACCTCAAAAATTTAGAGAGTGACACCCACAACATTTATTTGTCTACGGTAATTATTTCCAAACGCGCCGATCAAATTGCAGAAAAGCAGAAAGAAGAGCTTAAAAACCGGTTGGAGCCGTTTGCTCAAGACAGCGATAATTTAGAAGAAGTTCAAGAAAATCGCGAACAGATTGAAATCTCCCTTATGTACGAACGCCAACCTAAGCCAACCCTAACGGCTACACAGGAATATGCAGACGGCAAAACCTATTGGAGAATTCCGGATGCACCGGATCATGTTTAAAAACAAGCGCATCCTTCTAGGAGTCAGTGGCGGTATCGCGGCGTACAAAACGCCGGAATTGGTACGACTATTAAAAAAATCAGGGGCCGAGGTTCAAGTCATTTGCACCCCAAGTGCCCTGCAATTTGTTACCCTTAAAACACTATCGGTTGTTTCCGAAAGACCTGCTTTGGTCGACTTTTTCGATGCCGATAGTGGCATGTGGAACCACCACGTTGAACTCGGTCTTTGGGCCGACGCCATGGTGGTGGCCCCGTGTGGTTCCAATACCCTGTCAAAAATGGTCAGCGGTCAGTGCGACAATCTCTTGCTAACCACCTATTTATCTGCCCGATGTCCGGTTTGGATTGCCCCAGCCATGGATCTCGACATGTACCAACACCCTTCGGTTCAAGAACATTTACAAACCCTTCAACTCCGCGGTGTTCACCTCATCGACGCTGAAGAAGGTCCACTAGCCAGTGGCCTAGAAGGAAAAGGCCGAATGGCCGAACCTGCTCATATTGTCGACGCCCTAAATACCCATTTTGAAGTTCCAAATAACGCGTGGAAAGGCAAAACCGTTTTGGTCAATGCCGGTCCCACCTACGAACCCATTGATCCTGTTCGATTTATTGGCAACCGCAGCAGTGGCTTAATGGGAATCGAAATTTGCAACGCCCTTATTCAAAAAGGCGCCGAGGTTATTCTTGTTTTAGGTCCCTCCCATTTACCCGTACCCGAAAATGCAACAACCATTCGGGTAGAAACGGCTCAGGAAATGTTTGAGGCGTGTAATCAGCATTTCGGGCAATGTGATGTTGGTATATTTGCGGCGGCCGTTTCAGATTATCGGGTAGCTCAAGTTTCCCAAGAGAAAATAAAGAAAAATCACGATTCCCTGCAATTGGATTTAGTTAAAAATCCAGACATACTTTCGCATTTATCGCAAACCAAAAAAGCCCACCAACGGTGCATTGGCTTTGCGCTTGAAACCCATAATGCAGAAGCCTTTGCACTTGAAAAACTGCAGCGTAAAAACTTGGATGCTATCGTGATGAATACCGTTGGCGAAAATAGCGGTTTTCAAAGCACCCAAAATAGTGTCGTAATTTTTACAAAAAACCAACCTCCATTTGCGAGTAATGTGCAATCTAAATGCGATATTGCCGTTTTACTGTTAGAAAAACTCGAAGATTGGCATGTGGTGGAATAAAAAAATCATACTGATTGTATTAGGTGCTCTCGGCACCTACAATACGGCTATATCTCAAGAAGTGAACGCCACCGTTCAAGTGGTCGCGCCCCGAGTACAAATTGCCAATAAAGAAATCCTCGTTACCCTTCAAAACAGCCTGCAACAGTTTATTAATAATCGCAAGTGGTCTGAAGAAGCAATCGCCAACAATGAGAAAGTCAATATGACTTTGTTCATTAATATCGATGCGTGGGATAACGACAAGTTTCAAGGTACCGCTCAATTGCAGGTAACCAGACCGGTTTACGGATCCAATTATAAAACCACAGTCATGCAGTTTAACGACGAAGATGTGGGATTCAACTACCGCGAATTCGAAAACCTGGAATACCAAGAAAACATGAACATGAACGACCTAACCACCCTGATGGCGTTCTACGTTTACATCGCAATGGGCGTTGAGTACGATAGTTATGCCACCTTAGGGGGCGACAAACATTTGACTCGAGCACAATCGCTGGTGAATCTTATGACCAACAAACCCGGATGGAACCAAGGCGACGGTAAAGGATTCAGAAATCGCTTCTATTTAGCCGAGAATTTAAGCAGCCCGCGGTTCAAAGAATTTAGGGAGCTTAGTTACCAATACCACCGAGAGGGGTTGGACCAATTTCACGAAGATCCCAATAAGGGTCGAAAGAAAATCACCGAATCCTTGCAGAAGATCTCTCAAACGGCCCAAACGAATCAAAATAGTTTGCTCCAAAAAATATTTTTCACGACCAAATGGCCTGAAATTGTTGAGATATATCAGGGTGCCACCACGGCTGAAAAAACCATAATTGTTCGCCTTTTAAAAGATTTAGATCCCACCAATCTCCAGCGTTACGAAAAAATAAAATCATGATAGTTCGCACCGAAACCATCGATCAACGAATCGAAACCTATATAAGCCAATACCAACCCGACAAAATCGTGGTGGTGGTATCTGAAACTAGTGAAGCGTTGTGCCTGCCTATATTGCAGATCTACAAAAAAACCGATCATATCGTGTATCACCTACCCGATGGAGACCGGGCAAAAAGCATTCGATTCTGCGAAGATTTTTGGGAAAGTTTGCTGCGTGAAAACGTTACCCGCCAATCGTTAATTATTGCCCTTGGAGGTGGTGCGATTTTGGATTTTACCGGATTTTGTGCAGCAACCTATATGCGCGGTATTCCATGCATTTACATACCCACCACCCTATTGTCAATGGTCGATGGCTCCGAAGGAGGCAAAACAGGCATTAATCTATACGGTACCAAAAACGTGATAGGTACGTTTACGGATCCCGTTGCCATAATGCGCAATGCCGACTTTTTGCAAACCCTCAGTGCCGGTGAATTATTATCGGGTTGGGCCGAAGTTATAAAACATTCCCTTCTTACAGGTGGAACGCTTATGGAAATGGTGGCAAAAGGAATGCCTGAAATGTCTGATATTGACGCGTGGATTGACTTAATACGCGAAAATATCATATTCAAAAAAGGCATAGTAGCCGCCGATTTTAAAGAAAAAGGCGAACGGAAATTGTTGAATTTAGGCCACACCATTGGTCATGGTCTCGAAGCCATTCACTTTGAAGATTCTAAAATCAATCACGGTATTTCTATCGCTAATGGATTGTATTGGGAATCGTTATTGGGTTACGAAATGGGATACACGACCAAAGAAACCTTCGATACGGTGGACCAATTGGTATTCCCCCGCTTCCCTAAAGTGGGTTGGAACGAATCAGACGTGGAACCTATGACCAATTTGTTGATGCACGACAAAAAGAATTACAACGGTAAAATCCAATTAAGTCTGCTCAAAACGGTTGGCGACGCGGCTTATAATATTGAAATATCCGAATCCGACATCAGCGCCTTTTTAACGAAATACGCAGTGGCGTTGCATGATCCAATCGATTAAATATACGCCATCCGAAACCAATTCGCCCCTCACGGTTGTATTACCGCGCTCCAAAAGTATATCGCACCGACACTTATTTTTGCACTTTTTACATCCCGATTCGGGCACACTGCCATCGGTCTCGGATGCGCGCGATACCAAAATATTCCAAGCAGCCCTAAGTTCCACCGCTCAAACTATTGACTTTCAAGACGCAGGAACGCCGTCGCGATTTGCCTTGGTATATTTTGCCGTAACCAACCAACCCAAAACCCTCACCGGCAATGCCAGCTTAAAGAAGCGATCCATTGCCGACTTGGTTCACACCCTTCAAGCACAAGGTGCCCTAATCGAATACCTCGAAAACCCCGGTTTTTTTCCCGTTGCCCTAAAACAAGGCATTACCCAATCAAACCCGATTTGGGAAATCAAAACCCAAGAAAGCAGTCAATTTGTGTCGGCACTAATGCTGGGAATCACCGCCCTAAAACCCATCCCCAAAATTCGTGTAACTGACCTCACCCACAGCTGGTCCTATATCCATTTGAGCGCATCGATACTGCAACATTGGGGATTTAACGTTACCATCGACAGTGCTGAAATTATTATCGGGGGAAGCCCTAGAACGGCGGTACCTATCGACGTAGAAATCGACTGGGGAAGCGCGAGCTTTGTGTATCTTTTGGCGTTATTTACAAAAAAAACATTTAGAATTATTGGCGCAAAACGCAACTCGCTCCAATCCGATTACCAAGCAGTGGCTATTTTTGAACAATTGGGCGTTGCTACCGAATTTGAATCTAATGACGCCCTAATTCGACCTCATTCCAAGGCCACGCCGCCGTCGGAATTCGACGGTTCGCAATGCATCGATCTCATACCGGCATTGGCATCCGCCTATGCCTATTTACAAAAAGACGTTACATTCTTCGGCATTGAAAAATTAGCCGTTAAGGAAAGCAATCGGCTCGAAGGCATTGCCCGCCATTTGAATCCATTGGGATTTTCATGGCTCGCACAAGAAGGAGGCTTTCGTCTTAGCCGCCGTTCATCAGTCCTTCCCGAAGCGTTCAACATCATAACCGAACACGACCACAGAATGGCCATGGCCTTTGCCCCATGGGCGGCGGTTATACCCCAAGTGCACATCGATGATACCGGGTGCACCGAAAA
>JBIKIM010000040.1:0-7362 GCA_044361605.1 Bacteroidia bacterium
CCTCGACTACCACGGAACATTTGACGAATACATAAAGGCAAAAAAAATGTTCTTTGACGGCCTGAAGGATACCGCGTTCAGTCTGACCAATAAAGACGATCGCAATGGCCTGGTTATGTTGCAAAACACAAGAGCCACGCGGTATACGTATGGCTTAAATGGCACCGCCGATTTCAATGCCAAAATTTGGGAATGTGATTTTAGCGGAATGCATCTGCGCCTTTTTGACAAAGACATTTGGTCTCCCCTAATTGGCCGATTCAATGCGTATAACATGATGGCTGTTTATGCGGCTGCCACCCTTATTACAGAGGGCAACGAAGAAATCGAAGTGGCCATGAGCGCGCTTAAACGGGTCTCAGGTCGTTTCGAAACCATAGCCGGCCCTGGCAATAGAACGGTCATTATTGATTATGCCCATACCCCAGATGCGTTAGAAAACGTAATTGCCACAATTCAAGAAATCCAAAAAAATGCCTCACAACTAATTTGTGTGGTGGGTTGTGGCGGTAATAGAGATGCAGAGAAACGCCCAAAGATGGGCCGAATTGCCAGTCAAAAAAGCCAACGCTGTATTTTCACTAGTGACAATCCGCGCAACGAAGACCCCAACACCATTATTTCTGAAATGATGTTAGGAGTTGCCACCATTGATAGCCGCAAAGTATTAAAAATCACAGATCGTGCGGAAGCGATTAAAACCGCTATTGCGCTTTCCTTCCCAGGTGATGTGATTCTTATTGCGGGCAAAGGACATGAAACGTACCAAGAAACGAATGGCCTACGTATTGAATTTGACGATCGTATTTGGGCACAAAACGCATTAAACGATATTTCCTGATGTTAACCTATTTCTTTCAATATCTAAACGAATTGGGCATTAGCGGAGCGGGTGTTTTTAACTACATCACGTTCCGTGCCGCCTTGGCCGGTATTACAGCACTTTTATTTGCATTAATTGCGGGAAAGAGTATCATAAAATATTTGCAGAAATTGCAAATTGGCGAGTCCATTCGGGATTTAGGACTCGAAGGCCAAATGCAAAAGAAAGGCACTCCCACGATGGGGGGAGTAATCATCATACTCGCTGTTTTAATACCCACCTTATTATTTGCAAAACTCAACAATATTTATGTGATCATAATGATGCTGAGTACGTTGTGGATGGGAATCATCGGAGGCATCGACGATTATATTAAGGTATTCAAAAAGAACAAAGAAGGCATGAAAGCCACCTCAAAATTGGTTGGTCAATTAATTTTAGGAATCATTATTGCCGCCACTATTGACTATACCCACAGCGCCAATCATTTGCCTTTGGAGACCAACTTACCCATTACCAAACTACGTCTTAACTATTCTGAAATCCTACCGGGTGAAGGCAATGCTTGGTTGCTCTTTATTCCTGTAATCATATTTATCGTAATGGCCTTGACCAATGCTGTAAATCTTACCGACGGTATCGACGGACTTGCAGCGGGAACCACCGCTATTGTGGGCGCTGGGTTAGGTATTTTAGCCTATGCCAGTGGCCATAACGAAATCGCTTCTTACCTTAACATTATTTATGTACCCAACAGCGGTGAAGTAGTAATTTTCCTAGCCGCGTTAATCGGGGCATGCTTGGGATTCTTGTGGTACAACGGATTTCCAGCTCAGGTGTTCATGGGCGACACCGGTAGCATGGCATTGGGCGGCGCATTAGCGGCTGTAGCTATTATCATTAAAATGGAATTATTACTTCCCGTTTTATGTGGGATATTTTTCGCAGAAAGCGCGAGCGTGATTATACAAGTTGGCTATTTCAAATACACGAAAAAAATCTCAGGTGAAGGCCGTCGCATTTTCTTGATGTCGCCCTTGCACCACCATTACCAGAAAAAAGGAATTCCCGAAAGTAAAATAACCTTGCGCTTTTGGCTCATCACGGTTGTATTGGTTTTGGCCACCTTAGCCCTTATAAAATTAAGATAATAGCACATGCAACAGAAACTTTCCATATTGGGCTCGGGAATTAGCGGATTGGGATCCGCCATTCTCGGCGTGCGCCAAAATTGGTCGGTATTTGTTTCAGATAGCCATTCAATTTCCCCCGAAAATAAAAAAACCTTTAGCGAAATGGGTGTCGCGTTCGAAGAGAACGGCCATACACTAGCGCAATTACTAGAATCGGATATCGTTGTTAAAAGCCCAGGGATACCCAATACCGCAACCACCGTTGTCGCATTATTAGAAGCTGGAATTCCGGTAGTTTCTGAAATCGAATGGGCATCCCGATTTACCGATGCCACCTTAATTGGCATTACGGGAACCAACGGAAAAACCACGAGTACGCTTCTCACTTACCACGTTTTGAAAGAGGCGGGTTTAAATGTAGGCTGCGTGGGTAATGTAGGCGTTTCTTTTGCCCAAATGGTGGCAGAAGACCCCAAAGATATTTACGTAATTGAAATCAGCAGTTTTCAGCTCGACGACACCTTTACCACCCGATTCCACATCGCATGTATACTCAATATAACCGAAGATCATTTAGACCGCTACGAGGGAAAAATGACCGGATATATTAACAGCAAATACCGCATCACCCAGAATCAAACATCCGAAGACTTCTTTATATATGGAGGCGACAGTGACCTATTGGTTGCTGAGAGTACCCAGCGGACACTCAATGCCACTTGCATTCCATTTGGATTCAAGGCAATTGGCAATCAATATGCGCAAATGACCGATCACGGAATTGAAATTTTAAGAAATAACAAAAAAAACACCATCGATATGAATCAGTTCAGTTTAAGAGGAAAACACAACCAATACAACAGCATGGCTGCCGCCGTAATTGCTAACATTCTCGAAGTGCGTAACGATAGTATCCGAGAAAGTATGAGCAGCTTTCAAAATATGGAGCACCGCTTAGAAAGTCTGGGTAAGGTTAACGGAGTTGAATACATCAACGATAGTAAAGCTACGAACGTAAACTCAACTTGGTATGCTCTAGAGAGTATGGACAAACCCTTGATTTGGATTGCGGGCGGAGTAGACAAAGGCAACGATTATGCCGATTTGAAGCCTTTAGTTAAGGACAAAGTGAAGCTGATCATTTGCTTGGGATTAGACAATATAAAAATCCATAGGGCTTTTCAAGGCGACGTGGATATGATCATAAATACCAGTAGTGCCAAGGAAGCAGTTCACGTTGCGTCGCGCATGGCTGCTTTAGGCGATGCCGTTTTGTTATCGCCGGCCTGTGCAAGCTTTGATTTATTCGACAGTTACGAAGACCGCGGTCGCAAATTTAAAAATGCCGTACGCAGCTTATAAGTAGAGCCATGACTACGTTTAAATCCATTTTCAAAGGCGACGTTTATATCTGGGCGATTGTTTTCATTCTCTCGGTTATGGGCGTATTAACCGTATACAGCTCTACGGGAAATCTTGCGTTTGCCAAACAACAAGGCAATACCGAGTTTTTTCTATTGCGTCATCTTGGATTTATCGTGGTTGGCCTCTTTATCATGTTTGTAGTGCATAATATCCCCTTCAAGTTTTATTCTAAAGTCTCTAACGCCCTACTTGCATTATCTGTAATTCTGCTAGGTTTTACCTTGTTTTTCGGATACAACATCAATAACGCCCAACGGGTAATCCCCATTTTCGGTTTCACCTTTCAACCCTCCGACATGGCCAAGGTATTCTTGGTTATGTTCATTGCTCGATACCTTAGTAAAAAACAAGACGAAGTCGATAACGTTAAAGTATTTGCCAAGTTAATGGGCGTCATTTTACTTGTAATTCTGCCCATTATACCTGAAAACCTAAGTACTGCTTTGGTCATAATGGCTACCAGTACGATCTTAATGTTTATCGGCCGTATCAAAACCAAATTCATGCTCGCGTTAATTTTGATGGGCGTATTAGCGGCCGTTTCCTTTTATGGATTCCTAAAAATTATTGATATGAACAAATATCAACATACGCGACTGCCAACATGGGAACGTCGTATTGATAGTTTTTTAGGTAAGGATAAGAGCGGCGACAGCAATTATCAAAAAACACAAGCAAAAATAGCCATTGCAACCGGCGGATTTTGGGGTAAAGGCCCAGGTAATTCAACCCAACGCAACTACCTACCCCACCCATATTCAGATTTTATATTTGCCATAATCGTAGAGGAATACGGCATGTTAGGCGGGATTGTTCTGATAGCCTGTTTCATCGGGCTTATCATTCGAGCCCTCAAAATGGTGGTCGAAAGCCAGCGATCCTTGGCCGCGCTCATTGTTTTGGGAATTGCCATCAGCACCTCTTTCCAAGCCTTGGTTCATATGGGCGTAAGCGTAGGCAAATTGCCTGTAACCGGACTAACACTACCCTTGGTAAGCATGGGAGGAACCAGTATTTTATTCAATAGCATAGCCTTTGGAATCATGCTGGGTATTAGCCGACACATCCAAGAGGAAAAATTAAAAGGAAGCACCACAGGACCCGGCAGCGTAACCGAAACATCCAACGACAACCATGAAAATGCATAATGTAGTATTAACAGGCGGCGGTACGGGCGGACATATATTTCCAGCCGTTGCTATTGCCAATGCCTTACGCAGTCAGAACCCCGATATGAATATTCAATTCGTAGGGGCGCTAGGCAAAATGGAAATGCAACGGGTTCCCGAGGCAGGGTATCCTATTACGGGATTGCCGGTTAGCGGACTTATACGCAGGATTACCTTAAAAAATATACGCGTCATTCTCAATGCATGGCGCAGTTTCCAAGAAGCCAAAAAGCTGTTGCAAATGCAGCAAGCAGATTTGGTGATTGGCACAGGGGGCTTCGCCAGTTTACCCGTTTGTTATGCAGCCAGTCGCATGGGCATCCCCTTATTTATATGGGAAGGAAATAGCTTTGCCGGTCTTACCAATAAATTATTAAATAAATCTGCCACACGCATTTATTGTGGATTTGACGGCATGAATACCCAATTCCCTAATGGCAATTGGATACATACGGGCAATCCGATTCGACTTGAATTACTTGAACCGGTTTCAACGGCAGACGCTTTGGCTTATTTCAGATTTTCTGAGAAACGTCCTACTGTATTTATTACGGGTGGAAGTTTAGGCGCTTTAAGCATCAACGAGGCCGCCGAAACCTTTGTAAACGAATGGCTCAAGTTGGGTTATGCCATTATCTGGCAAACAGGCAAATCGTATATTTCCACGCTCAAACACCCCAATCTATGGTCGGGTCCATTCTTGAATGAAATGAAATTCGCCTACCATTTGGCCGATGTGGTGGTTTCCCGCTCTGGGGCTTTGAGTGTTTCAGAAATTATGGCCTCTGGAGTACCTGCTATTTTTGTCCCCTCTCCCAACGTAACCGACGACCACCAAACTAAAAACGCCCAGAAAGCCACTTTAACAGGGGGCGCTATATTGGTAACCGATGAATTGGTATGTGACGCCCTCGGCGATGCAGTCATCGATTTAATGCAAAATGAAACCCGACGGGAACAGATGCGCCAAAATTTATTATTGGCTGCAAAACCCGACGCCACCAACGTAATTACTAAGGACATCCTATCGCACTTATGAAAACAATTAGTCAATATTCACACGCTTATTTTCTAGGCATCGGGGGCATCGGCATGAGTGCCATTTGCCGCTATCTGCACGAGGTGGGTTTGACTATTGGCGGATACGATAAAACACGCACGGAACTGACCGATTCCTTGCAAGACTTAGGCATACAGATTTCTTTTGAAGACTCCGTATCGGCCTTCCCCAAATGGATAGAATCCCATCTCGCAGATACCTTATTTATAATTACCCCAGCGATTCCTGCCCACCATCCCCAACGCCTATGGCTCGAAAAACAGCAAATTCCGGTTTATAAACGCGCTGAAGTTTTGGGTATAATTACCCGCAATACGCGTTGCTTAGCGGTAGCCGGTACCCACGGAAAAACCACTACTTCCAGCTTATTGGCCCATATCTTAATGGAGTTAAACAAGCCATTCAGCGCTTTTCTCGGGGGAATTTCCACTAATATAGGATCAAATTACGTTCGTAATCTAGGCAGTGAATTGGGACCCGAACCAGAACTAGTGGTGGTTGAAGCCGATGAATTCGATCGCAGTTTTCACCAACTAAATCCGAGTGCCGCTATCATCACCGCCATCGATGCCGATCATCTCGACATTTATGAAACACCACAGGCTTTTAAAAAGGCCTTTGAAATATTTGCTTCTAAAATCCAAACCGCTGACCGGCCTACGCTTTTCATTAACGGAGATTTAGAGTGGCCGCAATCCAGCCATACCAATCGCTACGGACGTGGATTAGATGCGGACTATCAAATTACAGAAATCCAAATAACAGACCACCAGTTCCATTTTGTTATTCGCCATAACGAAACGTTCCATGCTTTTATAGCGGGCTTACCTGGCTATCACAATGTCTATAATGCGGCCGCGTGTATTGCTTTGTGTCACGGCTTTTTGAATATTCCTTTCTCGGCGCTTCAAGGACCCATTCAAAATTTCAAGGGGGTTAAACGTCGATTTGAATATCTAATCAATACGAGCAACGCCGTTGTTATTGATGACTACGCCCACCATCCCGAAGAATTGAATATGATTATTTCATCGGTAAAGAATTTATATCCCGAAAGTCTTATTACCGGTATTTTCCAACCCCATTTATACTCACGTACCCAAGATTTCGCATCAGAGTTTGCAGAATCATTGAATGCCTTAGATACCGCCCTTTTGTTAGACATTTATCCCGCAAGAGAAATTCCCATTCCCGGAATTACATCGCAGTATTTACTCACGCTAATGAATAATCCAAATGCGCAAGTAGTAACCAAAGAAGAGGCATTACAATGGGTAAGTGACACAAAACCGAAGGTATTATTATTGCTAGGCGCCGGAGATATCGACACCTTACGAAATCCTTTAATCAACATATATGAATAAGATACGCATGGTATTCAGCAGGCGACAATGGATGGTCAGTATCCTCATTATTATGGTGGTGTTGTTACTATTCGTTTGGTCGCGAATGAATTTCACCGGTAATAGCCGTATTATATCCAACGTAGAAATCGAAATCGAAAATCCCATTAAAGATTTCCAATTTCTGAATAACCAGGAGGTCAGTGAACGGATTCAAAACGCTGTTGGCAATCCCATAGGCAAGGCTGCCTCTGAGGTTTCTTTAACCCAGTTGGAAGAAGTTTTAAACGCGTATCCAGAAGTCAAGAGCAGCCGTGCTTACGTATCGTTTAGTGGCCGTTTGCATATCCGGATAAAAGAACGACGCGCTATTGCTCAAATGATTAACATAAAAGGAGATGTTTGTTAT
>JBIKIM010000041.1:0-7299 GCA_044361605.1 Bacteroidia bacterium
ACTGAGTATTTCCTCAATGGCTTCTTGCTTTCCTAGGAACGTTACCTTATTGCAGACTCCTAGTTCGCGGCATACTTTTTCAATATTAGACCGTTCAGGTCCGTCGCCAATTAACAGTAATTTAGCTGGAATTTCTTTTTGTATAATATCAAATATGCGCACGACGTCTTCTACGCGTTTTACTTTGCGGAAATTTGAGGTATGTACAATTATGCGTTCGTTGTTGGGGGCCATTAAATCCTTAAAATACTGCCTTGGTTTTTTATTGAATCGTTCGAAATCAATAAAATTCGGGATCATGCGAATGGGGCGTTTAACCGCAAAGTGTTTAAGCGTGTCGCGAACTAAACTATCAGAAACAGCGGTAACGGCATCGGATTGATTGATGCTCCAGGTAACTACGGGTTCATAACTTGCTTCCCGACCGACAAGGGTAATATCGGTTCCGTGTAAGGTCGTAACTACAGGCATATGGATGCCTTCTTCTTTGAGAATCATTTTGGCAAGAAGGGCAGCAGAGGCATGCGGTATGGCATAATGCACGTGCATGAGTTCTAATTTATTACTTTTTACGATCTCTACAATTTTCCCGGCTAGCGCCGTTTCATAGGGAGCATGCTGAAATAAAGGGTACTGTGGAATGTATACTTCGTGATAGAAAATATTCTCAACAAAGGCCTCTAAACGAGCGGGTTGGCTGTAACTGATAAAATGCACCTGGTGGTTGTTTTTAGCCAATGCTTTTCCTAATTCCGTTGCCAAAACGCCACTTCCTCCGAAGGTAGGATACAATACGATTCCAATTCTCATTATATAGAGAACAAAGTTCTGCCAAAAATGGCGAGATTCGGATTATATTTACCCTATATTTTTTATGGGGGAAATAGAACTGTTTTCAGATGAATACTTTATGGGTAAAGCCCTGCAATTGGCGCAACAAGCATTTGATGAAGATGAGGTACCTATTGGGGCTGTAGTGGTGCATAAAGGCCGTATTATAGGCAAAGGGTATAATCAAACCGAACGCTTAACCGATGTAACGGCGCATGCAGAAATGTTGGCCATAACCGGTGCGGCTCAATTTTTAGGGTCTAAATACCTGCAGGAATGCACGATTTATGTTACCGTTGAGCCCTGCACGATGTGTTTTGGAGCCATTCAATGGGCACGGCCTGCACGGTTGGTGTTTGGAGCCCCGGAACCCAAAACGGGATACCACAGCAAGGGCCTAATAGCCGCGGCGAAAATGGATGTAACCTTTGGAGTTATGGAGACGCCCTGTGTGGAATTGATGCGTTTGTTTTTTTCAAGGAAACGAAACAATACCTCTGAAACGAAGTCGTGATTGATGTCAAAGTAAGGCTTTCAATTCGGGTAAAAATAGAATAATTATTGAAACTCGTAGGCTCCAATATCAGCGGGGGCGTTCCGTGGCTTCCCTTCGAGATCTTGAAATAAACTTAGACTCGGGATTTTGTCTTTGGCGTTGGAATTGCTTTCTAGGTGGTAGTCGCCTTTAGTTTCTGCAAAATGGGGATCTCTGTTGAAGAGGTTATTTTGGCCGCCAAACAGGTCCAGTTCGTCTTGACTCCTGAATAAATTATAAGAGGAATTGTTAATGCTAAAAGTAGCAGCTGTGGAGCGGTCTAGGGCTAATTCTTCGTTTTTATATCCCCAAATAATGGAATTCTGCAAGGTTAAGGTCAGTGGAAGCGTATTGATGAGGAATCCATTGCCATCGCGTAGGGTATTGGTGAGACCGAAATGTCCGTTATTGCGATTGGTAAAGTAGGAAAAGTCGGCAAACGTGCAGTGGTTGAATTGGTAATTTCCCCCGTAATAACCCAAAAAGGAATAACTACCTGCATCGGCGAAAAGACAGTTTTCAGCAGAAATGGCGCCACTCACACCGATTAAGCATGCTTGTCCGCAATATTGAATTCGGGTGTTTTTTAAAATTAAACAGGGATCGTTGCCCAAGGCTTGAGAATCTGACCTCATGCCTACAACGGCATTCGTAATGTCTGAAAATGCAATATCGCCGGTTCCCCCGGGTCCAAAATACATTCCATACCATTGGTTAGGCATGGTTTTGGTAGCGGCGATGGGTTTGTCGCCCCGAATTTGAATGCGTTCTTCAGCGGTTCCATTCATTTTGAGGTGACCAAAAACATACAATCCTGTTCGGGCGGAGGCGAAAATTTGCACGCCTTTTTCGATGGTAAATTTTGAATTTGGCGCCACATAGGCCCCGTCGATAATCACATAAGGCTTGGTTTTATCGGACCAAACGGTATTATTGGGTATAATGCTGTCGCGCACGTAATGGGCATCCCAACCATAGGCTGCGAGTACCATTTTGGACTGTTGGGTGCCTACTCGGGCGTATAGCGAATCAAGCACCAAAATGGGTTGGGTTTCGTTATTGGCACGCAAACGGCACTGAACAAAAACAAAAACGCTGTCTTGCGGACCAATTTCTAATTGGTCAATGCGATTACCCGAAATACCATCGATATTAATGCGGTAGGGCGATTGTTCTCCGCCGGCTACGTAAAAGTCGGCTTTAACCCAAAAATCGCTGGTATTTTTAATGCTGAATAACTTCGTAACGGAAATGGGATAGGTACCGGTTTGTGCTTGGCGGGTAAAAACGGTATCGAAGAAAATGGTATCTGTGGAAAGGCGCAATTGGGCATTTTGGGTGAACTCTGGATTTTTAATACATGCGCCAAACAGTAAAATGCTCGTGAGGAGGGTGTAAAAGCGGGACCAATTTTTTACCATTTTCTTGACGTGTGGAATGCGAATATACTATTTGAAAATGTCTTCGTTATTGAGGATGCTCAGATAACTATAATAACGCTCTTGGGGGATATTTCCTTCATTCAGTTGGTCGAGTACGGCACATTCAGGTTCGTGCACATGGGTGCAGTTGCTGAATTTACAGGACTTCATAAAGCGACGGAATTCGGGAAAGTAATGGGGAAGTTCTTCTTGGGGGATGTCGACTACGCCAAAATCTCGAATTCCAGGGGTATCAATAATTTGCGTGCCATCGGCTGTGGTGAACATTTCGGCGAATGTGGTGGTATGTTTTCCTTTCGCATGTTGCTTAGAGATGGCCCCAACTTTGGCATTAAATTTGGGATAAAGGGCATTCATGAGGGTAGATTTTCCAACTCCGGAATGTCCTGACAGCAAAATACGTTTCCCTTGGGTATTGGATTTGAACTCGTTAACGGTATTGGGGTCTAAGGCCGATCCGAAATAGATCTGCAAATGGGCTCGGGCATAGATCCGAAATATTTCTTCTTTAACGCTCTCGAATTGGTCTCCTAGTAAATCGGCTTTGTTCAAGAATAAAATAGAGGGAACGTGATAAGCCTCGCAACCCACTAGATACCGATCAATGAATCCCAGCGAGGTCCGCGGGGCTATGATACTGGCTACGAGTACGGCAGCATCTAGATTGCTCGCCAATATTTGGCGTTTCGAACTAAGCTTGTTGGCTTTTCGAACTACCCAGTTATTCCTTGGAAAAACCTCAATAATACTGGCGGTATTTTCGTAATTGGTATCTTCTTCGAAGCGAACACGATCTCCAACAGCAACAGGGTTACTGGTATTGAGACCTTGAAGTCGCATTTTGCCCCTAGTACGGGCTTTCCAAATATGCCCATCATCGGTGCGAACCATATACCAGCTTCCGGTCGATTTGGTTACGGTTCCTTCCATTATATCAGAAAATGCGTTTGCAAATTTCTTTAGTTTGGTGCGATTTTCCCATGGTGTAAAAGTGCAAAACGGGTACATCGGCAGCCATCAGTTCTTTGCATTGTTGTGCCGCCCATTCGATACCTACACGATTGACTTCTTCGTTATTTTTGGCTGCTTCAACTGCACTTACAAGGGCATCGGGTAAATCGATATGGAATATTTTGGGCAACACGCTGAGTTGTTTTTTGGTGGCCAATGGCTTGATTCCGGGGATAATAGGAACCATGATGCCATTTTCTCTGCAATTTCGAACAAAATCGAAATAATACTGATTATCAAAAAACATTTGCGTTACTAAAAATTCAGCACCTGCTTCTACTTTGCGTTTTAGGTAACGCAAATCTGATTGAAGATTGGGTGCGTCCATGTGTTTTTCGGGATAGCAGGCAGCGCCGATGGAAAAATTGGTTTCAACGGCATTGCTGAGCTCTTCATCCAGATAGATACCCGAATTCATGTTCTTAATTTGGTGAATGAGGTCTAGCGCGTTCTTATTTCCGTCGTTTTCGGGCGTAAAATGCACATCGCCCACACGGGCATCGCCGCGCAAGGCTAAAACATTATCGATCCCTAAGAAGTTCAGTTCAATTAATGCCGTTTCTGTATCGTCACGGGTAAATCCACCGCAGATAATATGGGGCACGGCATCGATTCTATACTTATTTTGGATTGCGGCGCAGATTGCCACGGTACCAGGTCGTTTTCGGGTAGAAACCCGATCGAAGGAACCATCGGTTCGCCTTTTAAGAATGAAATCCTCCCGGTGATAGGTTACGTCTACGAATGAAGGTTCAAATTCTAATAACGGATCAATTCCATCGTAAATGCTTTGTATGCCCTCCCCTTTTAACGGAGGCAAAATTTCGAATGAAAAAAGTGTGCGTTTACGTTGATTGATATGGTCGGTGATTTTCATTTAAAAGGTTACGTTTACAATTATAGTTTCGTTTTTACGCTTAACAGTTACGGGTGCGCGATCGCCTTTTTCAAATTTCCCAAGTGCTGACATATAGGCCATCATATCACTTATGGGGAAGTCTCCTATTTGGATTACGATATCATCTCGAAGCAGACCTGCCACTGCCGCAGGCCTTTCTGGGGTAACTCCGTCAATCCGCACGCCGGTTCCTGAAAAGGAGTAATCGGGCATTACGCCTAAAGTTACTTTAAATCGCATTTGACCAGGCGAAATATCCTTGGTTTTAACGAAGTCTAACTTTTTTCTTTTGGTATAACATACCATTTGTTTAATTGTTTGAATGCTGTGGTGCATACCCACATAGTTGATCCGCTCTTCATCGTCGTCGGGCGTGTGGTAATCGCGGTGTTGACCCGAAAAGAAATGTAAAACCGGGATATTTTCTAAATAAAAGCTGGCGTGGTCGGATGGACCTAAGCCGCTTTCGGTGGTGGCTATTTTGATGTTTTGGGTATCGGTTTCGAGTTGTTTGAGAATCTCCAACCATTTGGTTGAAGTACCTACTCCGTTTATGGTTAAGGTTTTCTTAGTAGAATCGATACGGCCTAGCATATCGATATTGATTACGTAGTTGATTTTATTAAGGGGAATAAGAGGGTTTTGGGTAAAAAACTTAGAACCTAACAGACCTAATTCTTCTCCACTAAAGGCAATGAAAAGGTAGTTGTTTTTACGAAGGCCCCATTTGTTCAATTGTTTAGAAAGTTCAATCATAGCCGCCACTCCTGAGGCATTATCATCGGCACCGTTATGTATGGCTTGAGGTCCTTTGTAGCGACTGTTGTCGTACTCATTGAAGCCAATATGATCGTGGTGGGCGCATATGATAACGGTTTTTCTACGGTGGTTGTTTTTGAATGCTACCACGTTATGACCGATGGTTTCTGGGGAAATAACCTTACTTAAAAGGGTGAGTTGTATGTTACTGGGTATAGGTTGGTTCGCTCTGAAGTAGAAAACGGGTATGGAACTGGGTTTTACATTGCGGTCTAATTTTCCACTTGGAGGTACTTCGTTGGAATCGTTCCGAAAAAAGATAACCCCAATAGCGCCATATTTTAGGGCGTTTTCAACTTTGGTATTGATATCGGCATATTGCGCCAACTCGCTATGCGGATTTTCGCTTTGGCCGAAGTATCCCAAACGCATGGTTACAATTTTACCCGCCACTGAAGCGCCTTCAAATTCGTTTTTGTTAAATTTTTCTGCAATTATTCCATACCCCACATCGACAACTTCACCGGTGCAACTGTCGAAATCAACGGATTTTGAAAGCGGATAAAAATCGCGATTCAATTTGAATTCTTGTTGCATTGCTATGCCCCCAACGGATTCGATTTTCATTTTACAATCGTCGCTCGCAATGCGGAATTGCGTCATGGTAAATTCTTGAAATCCGTTTTTGCCTAATAACTTCAGTCCGTTTTTCTTGAATTCGTTGGCGATGTAGGTGGCGCTTAATACTTCCCCTGGGGAACCGGTTTGACGGCCTTGAAGGGCGTCGGATGCTAAATAGGAAACGTGGGATTTGAGGCGCTGCATGGATTCCCATTGTTCCTTGGTGTAGCCATTGGGTGTTTGGGAAAAACTGTTGGCCTGCGACCCCAAAAGGGCGGCGACAAGTAAGACATATTTAAAATAATTCATAAATTGTTTTTATAAGGATTAGACTTGAGAGTAACGCAAATATAAATCGGATGATTGGTGTGGGTGTTTTTAATGCCGTTTTTTGTCCAAAAGATGAGAAAATAACGACTCCAATGGCCATAGGAAGGTAAAACCAGCCAACGAGGTATTGTGTTTGGTAAAGGTCCAAGCTATTTAATGCGGGCAGAATGGCTTGCTGTAAAATTGGGGCGTTGGCGGTGTTCCAATATTGTAAAATGGGGAAAATCGACAATAAGGGCACTACACTCAGGGAGAGTGAAGTAGCTTTTTTGATGGGCAACTGAAGAACCATTCTGAATAACGGAACCATTACAATGCCACCCCCTAAACCACTAAGCGACACTACGGTACCTGCAAATAGACCTACAATAAGGCGCAAGAGCAGCGATTGCTTCTCTGGTGCTTGTTCGAGGCTATCGCGCTCTTTCTTAAAAACCATATTCCCAATAGAAAGCAGTAAAAATCCCAAGAAAACCCAAGAAAAACGGGCTTGGTTATACCAATTTCCGTATTGAATGGAATAACTCATCACGGCGGCGGCTATCGCTCCGGGTATTCCAACACTGAGGCTTTTTTTAAAATCATAAATTCCCAGCTTTACTTGGCGGTAAATTCCGGAAACGCCGGAGGCAAAAACCAAGGCAATGGAATTAGCGAGGGTAAAACGAACGGCTTCCTCGTTGGTAATGTGAGGAAATTGCGCAAACAAATAGCTTAGCACGGGTATGAAAATCAACCCACCCCCTACGCCCATTATACCCGCTAAAAATCCCCCAATCGACCCAACCAGAAACAATATGAATACTAATATCATCGAGCTCTATTATTTGGAATTTGCAATCTTGGAAATATCTTGTGAATTCATAATAAAT
>JBIKIM010000042.1:0-7268 GCA_044361605.1 Bacteroidia bacterium
ATCGTAGCCTTCGCCGATACCCTTTTCCGTACCCAATTCAATTTAGACAAAACCAAAGACGGTGTTATTTGGGTTCAAAAAGTAGAAAATCCAAGTTCATTCGGAGTGGTTAAATACAATGGCGACGGCATTATCACCGACTTCATTGAAAAGCCTCAAACCTTCGTTTCTGATTTAGCTATTATTGGAATATACTACTTCAAAAGCGGCGAAACACTCGAATCCGAACTGCAGTACCTGATCGATAACGATATCAAAGACAAAGGAGAATACCAACTTACCAACGCCATGGAAAACATGAAAAACAAAGGTATGTTGTTTACGCCCGGTGCCGTTGAAGAATGGCTCGATTGCGGCAATTACAGCGCTACAGTTTATACCAATCAGCGTGTTTTAGCGAATAAAAAAGAACAGTTTATAATTCAGAAAAATCGCTTCGACGACAGCGTGGTAATCACAGAACCTTGCTATATAGCCGAAGGCGTTGAACTGAAAAATTGTGAAATTGGTCCTTTTGTTAGCATCGGTGCCAATTCAAAACTAAAAAATTGCGTTATTAGCAACACCATCATCGGTGAAGAAACGCAAATAACGCGCTTGAATTGCGAAAATTCCATGATTGGAAACTACGTATGCCTAGAAGGAAATCCAAAAGAATTCAGCATTGGCGACTACGCCAGTATGTCGTAAAAAAGAGTCTATTCCTCTTCTTTATTTCCTTTTGGTGCTTGGGTATCCATTCGCAAACGTCAACGGATTCTAGGTATTACCAAGCAGAAATTGATTATCAAACGACCAAATGGTCTGAGGCCCTAAAAGGTTTCAAACTTCTCTTTTCAGATACTGCCTTAGCGCCCAATTCCGCTATTGCCTATCGTATTTCTGTTTGTCACGAACGATTGGGAAGCATTCCTGAAGCCCTGATTTACGCAGAAAAGGCCTGCGCCCTAGACACCTCGGAAAGCGAATACCTACTGCATTACGCAAGGCTGCTAGAAATGAAATACGACTATGCCAAATCTTGGGATATTCGGCTTAAACTCATCGCACAAGAGCCTCGTTTCATTAGCCGCTACGAAGAAGCCCTACAAAATGCCTTGAATAGAAATGCCTACCAACAAGGTTTGCAAATTACCCAAATGTGGAACGAACAATTTGGCCATAATTTGAACGTAACGCAAAAAACAGCCCAGCTATTTTTGGCATTAAACGACACCAATTCCGCCAAACAGGAATACGAACGGCTGATCGATAAACATCAGGGCCGACCCGATATTATCCAAGCGTATAATGCGTTTCTGCAACAAATTTCCCCCAAAACAAAAAACACAGGGCCTTGTCCACAAGCCTATGCCGTACTGAATACCGGCAACCCTGAATATGCCTATACCATAATCAAATCCTGCGCCCAAGAAAACCCAGAAAATCTCGCTCTTTTAGAACAACAGTTTTTAATGGCTTACATTAAAAACGACCTTCCGGAGATGGAATCTTGTATCGAAAATTTATACGCTTACTTTCCATTTCTCGAAACACACACGCTGTATGCCGAAGCGGTAAAATCATTTTTGATTAACAATCGCATTGATATCACCATACCCGCGTTTTCACCCAGTATCCATTGGCACTACATCCATGCCCAAATTTTATACACAACCAACCAACCTGCTTTAGCCCGAAAGCAACTTGAATCTATAATCAAATCCAACCCCAACAATACCGAAATACCCCGATTTTACATCAATAAACTCCTCAACGAAATTCCTGCAAAATGAAAATTTTAGCCCTTATTCCTCTATTGATGGGTGTAACCGCTTGTTACAGTCAAAAAAACATCACCACCCGAACTCCCGCTATTAAATCGGAACAAAAGGTAGAACCCGCTCCCGACGTATTATTGAAAAAGGCTATTTTGGAGGCTGAATTAGACGCAATGGGAGACATGCCTCTCGGAAATTTAAGTTGGGAACATTTCAGCGGGCGTTATGACATAGACATTGACCTGGGCGAAGGCCAAGAATACAATGGTGTTATGACCTTTCGCATGAAGAGGGACAGCCTTTTTTGGTTTTCGATAACGGCCTCCATAGGCTTCCAAATTGCCAAAGGCATTATTAAAAACGACACCCTCCATGCCTTAGATTTAATCCAAAAAAACTACTACCGAATATCCCTCAAAGAACTTCAAGTCAGCACCCAATTGCCGGCACAAATTGGGGCTTTACAGCGTTTATTTTCGGGGGAAGTTTTATCACAGCAGGTTTATTTTAATAGCGCCGACAGCACTTTTCGCGGGGATGCTTCTTTTTACCCAGGTTATGTAGTCACCTTTGACAACGCCAATAAGGTAAGGCAAAATGCCCTCAACGATGCGGTAAACCAACGCTACTTATCGGCCAATTACACCGATCGAATATTGGTTAATAATCCCCTTCATTCGGTTTCCTCCCAAACCCAAATAATTTTGAAAGATGCCTTAAAAACTATACGATTGGATGTTCGGTTAAAAACCTCAAGTTTTGAACCCATACCTTCGTATCCGTTCAATGTACCCAATGGCTATACACTCGTGGAAACTTGGTAAGCGTCCCTTTTTAGGGTTCTTATTGCTAATAAGCTTATTATCAGGCAATGTTTTAAGTGCCCAAAATTCCCGTAAGGCCTTAGAAGCGAAGCGCAAAAGGGTAGAACGAGAAATTGCGCAAAGTCAGCGAATTCTTCTTAACACTCAAAATAAAAAACAGGCAACACTGCACCAATTGAACACCTTAAATCGCATTATTGTTCAACGTGAAGAGCTCATTGTTAATTTAGAAAAAGAAATTGTTGCCACGGAAGAAGAAATTGTGCGTCAATACGAACAACTTTCTTTGTTACAAGCCGACTTAGTAAAGGAACAAACGAAGCTTAACGAAACGGTTAACAAAGCGTATAAAACGCGTAAATCAGGTCAAGAGATGGCCTTTATTTTTTCATCCAATAGCGTAAAACAAGCCCTAAGACGGTGGAAATATTTGCGTAAAGTTTCCGACTATCGGCGTTTTCAAATTGCCCAATTGAACGACCAACAAGTAAAAGTTACGAATGCCTTAAACGCCCTTAACCAAGTGCGTAAAGAAAAAACCCAATTGTTAATTGCCCAGGAACAAGAGCGTAAAAACTTAGAATCCGACAAAAAAGCAAAAACCGAATTAGTCGCGATATTATCTAAAAAAGAAGACTCACTAAACGAACGGATTGAACAAAAACAAAGACAAATGGCAAAGCTTAACGCCGCCATTAAAAACGCCATAGCCCGAGAAATAGAAGCCGAACGTAAACGAAGGGAACGAGAAGCCGCAAGGAGCAAAAAAACGGGAACCGCCCCCATAGCTAAAACACCTGCAACTTCAGAAATTAGCAATTCTTTTAAAACCAGTAGGGGACGTTTACCTTGGCCTGTATCGCAAGGATACGTATCGCAAACCTTTGGCGTGCACCGACACCCAGAATTCAAAAATATCACCCTTCAAAACAACGGAATCGATATTACCACTCAGGCCGGACAAAATGTAACTGCCGTATTTAAGGGAACCGTGAGTGCCATCCTCTCCATACCTGGTGAAGGCGAAGCCGTGTTAATCAACCATGGCGATTACTTTTCGGTTTATTCACGCATGGGCAGCACCAGTGTAAGTAAAGGACAAAAAGTTGCTCTTGGTGATGTTTTAGGGAAGGTAATGACCGACGACGACGGCAAAGCCGTGTTGCAATTCCAAATATGGTCGGGACAAGAAAAACAAAACCCTGAAAATTGGCTTAAAGGTCGCTAATTTCGTAGTCATGAAAATTGCAATTATAGGTACAGGCGTTATGGGTTCAGGGATTGCCATTGAGAGCATTCGCGCCGGCTACTCCACCTTATTGTTTGATATTGACACAGCGGCTCTTGATAGAGCCAAGGTTTACATTCAACAACAATTGGATAAAGCCCAATCCATAGGCAAAATAAGTAATGAGGATCGCTTAAACGCCTTAAATAAAATCACGTATACGGCAGAATTCTCCGATTTACAGGCCGACTTTATATTGGAAGCCATAGTAGAAAAACTTCAGGTAAAGCAAGAATTGTTTGCCAAACTCGAATTACAGAATACCGAAAATTGCATTTTTGCCACCAATACCTCCTCTATTCCAATTACCCAAATTGCCCGGGGGCTTAAACACCCAGAAAGATTGGTTGGGGTGCATTTCTTCAATCCGGCCCACATTATGAAACTCGTTGAAATCATTAGTGGAGCTGCTACCCTTGAAGCCATTGCACAAAAAGCCTACGATTGGGCCATCAAACTCGGAAAAACCGCCGTTTACGTCAAAGATGCACCTGGTTTTATTGTAAATCGCGTAGCCCGTCATTTTTATGTTGAAAGCTTGAAAGCACTCGAAGAGCAGATAGCTGATTTAGAACAAATGGATCGACTGATGCGTGCCACCGGTTTCAAAATGGGTCCGTTCGAACTTATGGACCTTATTGGCGTTGAAACCAATTATTCTGTTACCCAGTCCATGTTTGAACAATTCCAATACGATTCAAAATTCCGCCCCAGTCGAATTCAAAAACAAAAAGTGGACGCTGGATTTTACGGTCGCAAAACCAAAAAAGGATTTTACACCTATGAGAGCTAAACTAATTTTACTTGGCGCCGTAATTGCAACTTTTTTTTGGGGATGCGACGACTCTAACCAAGTAACTCAAAATATACCTAGGGGCTTGGTCAACATTACACTGGATTTGAATCTAGCTTCCAACATGCACCTGAATAATGTGGGCACCTTCTCCTATTTCGAAGGGGGTGTTCGGGGCGTTTTAGTGATACACGATTACGACGATCAATGGTATGCCTTTGAGCGCACTTGTGCCCACGAACCCACCAATATTTGTTCTCAAATCTGGGTTGATTCTATTAATATTCAATTGCGCTGCGGCAAATATGTTGGAGGCGCTTTCGAACCCTGTTGTGCCAGCACGTATATGTTCGCCGGCTTCCCAAGCAAAGGTCCTGCTGTTGGGCGACTTGCCCAATACTTCATCAGCCGCAACGGCAATTTGCTGCAAGTCTATAACTAATAACAAACAATTACCTGAAATACTCAGGTGTTTTATAGATTTACTGCGGTTACACCCCAATTGTGTAAAATTTTGTAAAAAAGTTTTTTTTCATTCGGACTTTGTTATATTTGTCATCCATAATTCTACAAAAAGCACATAAAACGGGACAAAATATGACAAAACACTACCTTAAACACCTGTTTATCGCAAGCGCTGCTCTCATCACGGGAACACAAACGTTTGCACAATCTCCAGGATCTCACAGTATTGAACTCAGTGGCGGATTGAGAGAATATATTGGGGATATGGGTTCCTCTTTACTCTTCTCAAAAGCCCCCATCTATCAAGGTGGCGGATTGGCGTTCGCTTACTACATCAATCCTAGCATTGATGCGGTTACGAATCTTTCTTTTGGCGAAGTAGGATCCACCCAAAGCATTGCTGAATTTGTGATCGAAAAAGACATTCTTTGGAGAAGTTTTAGAGCACAAACCGGAGACTTATCCATTGGAGCCCGTTTCAAATTCAACAACGGTATTATACTTTCTGAAGATGCTAAGTTTGCCCCTTATGTGTACGGTGCATTGAGCAGTTATTATGTACATTCTCTTATTAAATGGGGTGAACATCCCCATCAAGCGGCTATTCGCGTTGACCCCGTTCATAAATCAGAACACCCCGTTGAACAAACCATTACCGATATCGGTTTTGGACTTCAGGGAGGTTTAGGATTCAAATATTACTTAACCGATGCGCTTTCTTTGCATTGGCAATATACCCTTACCTACACGTTCAACGACCGTTGGGATGGAGCTAACAGCCCCGATCCAAATCCTCCAAGTAACGAAAATCCTTTGGTGCATAAGCTTTGGCGCACGAACGACGCTTGGGGTTATCACGCACTTGGTGCTTCCATCAACTTTGGTGGCTCCGGTGGCGGTGGCGGTGGAAGCCGTCGTTTGAAAGATTCAGACGAAGATGGTGTACCTAATAAATTTGACGAATGTAAAAATACCCTTCCTAAATACCGTCGTTACGTAGACAGCGTAGGTTGTCCTGCCGATAGCGATGGCGATGGCGTTTTGGATGCCGATGACGATTGTATGGACAAAGCAGGTTTGCTTGAGCTAAATGGCTGTCCCGATCGCGATGCCGACGGAATTGCAGACAAATTAGATGCGTGTCCAACTGAAAAAGGTACACCAGAATTGAAAGGATGTCCTGATACCGACGGCGATGGAATTTCAGATAAAGAAGACCGTTGTCCAACTGTAGCGGGTCTTGCCGAACTAAAAGGTTGTCCTGATGGCGATAACGATGGCGTAGCCGATATCGACGACAAATGTCCTACCACTCCTGGTAACATCAATGCACAAGGCTGTCCAGATGCCGATGGTGATGGTGTATTCGATAACGTAGACCGTTGTCCAGATCGAAAAGGTACTGCCGCATCTAAAGGTTGTCCTGTAATCGAAGAGAAAGTAATCGAAAAAATCGCTTTGAATGCCAAAGGAATCAATTTTGAAACGAATAAAGCGGTACTTCTAGGTACTTCTTTCAAAAACTTGAATACCTTAGCCGATATCCTTAATGAATATCCAGAAGCGCTAGTTGAAATCCAAGGTCATACCGACGATGTGGGTGATGCCGTGGCTAACAAACAATTAAGCCAAGAGCGTGCCGCTGCCGTTACCTTATATTTACAAGGTAAAGGTATTGATGCAGCTCGCCTAACAGCCAAAGGGTACGGTCAAGAAATGCCTATCGCTGATAACAAAACCAAGAGTGGCCGCGATAAAAACCGCCGCGTAGATTTTGTACTAACCTACTAAACAACAACAACCAAACAAACCATAAAAGGGGGGGATTCTATACGAATTCCCTCTTTTTTTTGGTAGAAACAGCCCGCGTCTTTAAACAACCTGCTATTAATTTGGCTAACTTTGACCTATGAGCGCTCCCTTTATTCATCCTAGTGCCTATGTAGACGAAGGTGCTCAAATAGGCATCAATACTAAAATATGGCACTTTTGCCATGTCATGCCAGGAGCTATTATTGGTGAAAATTGTATCCTCGGACAAAACGTATTTGTGGCCAATCAAACCCAATTAGGAAATGGCGTTAAAGTTCAAAACAACGTAAGCATTTATTCTAATGTTTTTATCGAAGACGATTGTT
>JBIKIM010000043.1:0-7112 GCA_044361605.1 Bacteroidia bacterium
AATGGAACCGACGCAGTAGGCCAGTCCGTCGATAGATTCTGGCAACCAAGAAAAGTCGTTTCCATCGGCGGTTACATCGAAATGCACGTAATTGACATTGTTGAGCGGTGCGGGTTCGTTGTGTGCGTAGGTAGCGGTTACCTGGGCTTCAAGGGAAAGCAATTCCACGAGTGCGCGACCAATTCCTGTAGATCCACCGATTATTACAAACTGTTTCATGAAGGAGTAACAAGTTGGGGGTGGGAATGGTTTTTGGGGATAGCGGGAATAGGATGAAATTAGAAGTCCAGGTTATACGATTGAAATAAATGAGTGCCGTGCAGCGTTGGCAATGGTTTCAATCGCAGCAGCGCTTTCAGGCGTTTGATATCCCCAAAAAAATCATTTTCGAATTTTTAGATATGCGACCCGAGACTTTATCGCAGTTGATGGAATCGGGAACCAATTGACCTAAGTCAAGTCCCAAATTATTCAAATGCGTTATTTTTGCCACATGAAAGTACCAGTGGCAAGATTCTATATACTTACTATTGCACTCATTTACTCCTTGAGCACCCAACTTAAGGCACAAGAAATTGCATTTGAAGTCATTGACGAGAAGACCCAAGCACCTCTCGATTCGGTGCTAGTATTTGATAATTCAGGCCAACCTTTGACCCTGATTCTGCAAGGTCGCGGCAATTGGAATACCCATCAACTTGGCTTTTTAGACCTGCGTTTTGAACGCAGCGGCTATGCTTCCGTATTGGTTAATCACGTTCACTTGATTCCCCAAAAAAGTGTGGTGGTACGCGTTCAAATGACGTCCCTTTCGGAACAAATAGATGCCGTTGAAATTATTTCACATCAGTTTGAATCCAATCCTGACAATCCTGTGTCCTCTTTTTATTTCAATCGCGAAGAAATCAATATGAATCCAGGTGCTCAAGGCGATATTTTCAGAGCCATCAGTATGCTACCCGGAGTATCCAGTAGCGGAGGCGTTTATTCTGCTATAGCAGTCCGTGGGCAAGGCGTGCGTGATAATGTATATATGGTAGATGGGATTCCGGTAACGGAACTCGGACATTTAGAGGGCAATTCCTTTTTTAATGACCCTAATGGCGGCAGATTCAGCATTTTTGCACCTCGCGTGATCGAGGGAGCGGAATTTCAAAGCGGTGGATTTAGTGCTTTATACGGTCGCAGAAGCGCGTCGTATCTCGGCCTTACGGTTAAGGAAGGGAATACGCAAAATTTGATTATCGATGGTCAGATGGACTTGCTAGGAGTTAACGTAAACGTTGAAGGTCCTATAAAAAAGTTAAAAAACACCCGTTTCTTCTTTTCAGCGCGCTACCAGAACTTTCTCGCGCTGGTGAATGTGATTGGTTTAAAGGATATTGGACTGCCCCGTTACGCCGATTTTATCCTAAAAACCAATACCACTATAAATCCAAAATTATCGCTACAGTCGCTATGGATTGCTGCCCCAGAACGTTATACGCGAGATACCGGACATGTAAATGCCGATAGAAATTTGAACTTGGTATACATGCCAGATTTCCAAAGAAATAAACTAATTGGGGGTATTAGCTTGCATTACCAACCTAATTCGGCGGTTCGATGGTCAAATATTGCCTATTATACCGGCTATTATTCAGATATCCGGGTTGACAAGGCCATTCCCGACACCGATAGCATCGGACAGCGTAGGTCTTACCGCTTAAGCATTTTGGAACGCTTGCAAGAGCAAACGTATCGAGAACAAAAATGGGGCTTGCGTTCTCTCTGGGAAATCAAAGCACATCGTTCCTTAGCGATCAGCGCAGGCATAGAGAGTGATTATACCGCTTTGTATAATCAGCGATTGCAAAATGGAAATGATACGCAATACATCTACTATCGCGGCCAGGCCATTGGCGGACAAAACTACTTGGTATTATTTCCGGAATTCGTCAATTCAGAAAGACAGGTACAAGGGTTTAATCATTCGGCCTATGTGGAAGCGCGACAACAAATTGGTCGTTCGATTCAGTTGAATTTAGGGTATCGCACGGATTACACTGGATTTAGTGCACAATGGGTAGGGGCTCCACGGTTAAGTGCCTCATGGAAATGGAATGCGCGACAGTCTTTGGGAATTTCTATGGGTCGGTATTACCAAGATCCCGTGTATAGTGATATTGCCGACCAGCGTGACGGGCATCGATTACGAATGGAACAGACCGATATGTGGGTGTTGAGTTTCCGGCAGCAGTTAGGATCTACATGGAGATTTCGAGCCGAGTTTTGGCAAAAATGGTTTAGCGATATGGCGGTACGTCCGCAGCAAGGATACACCTTTATTCGCAATGGCGGCTCTGGGGAAGGACAAGGTTTAGACTTGCACTTAAGTAAAAAGTTGACCCGTAAATTGGGCGGAATTATGACGTATTCTATCATGGAAAGTACGAGAAGAGATACATTAAGCGGGATATCTTATCCGTTTGCGTTCGACCAGACCCACCAATTCAACTTTTTAGTCAATTACAAAGTAAACAGCAGGTTAATGGTATCGATGAAGTATCGATATGCCACCGGTAAACCAAGCGATACCTACATTATTCATGCGAATGTATTGAATGATGTGAATCGGTATCGCTATGCTAAGGAAATTGTGGGAATCAACGCCTCGCGCTTACCCGATTTTCACAGTTTGGACTTTCGCGTTAATTATGATTTTTCGTTTCGACATATTGCCTTAACCATGTTCATGGATGTGGTAAATGTAGTAAACCGACAAATTCCAAACTTTGAAAATTTTAATGGGTACAATGGGCGGGCCTATTACGATGGCTTGGCCATTTTCCCAACGGGGGGATTGAAGTTTGAGTTCTAGGCTTTTTTGATTATATTATCGACAAATAATTGTCAATAATATTAACAAATGAGCGATAGAAGCATTGTACACATGGACTTAGACTCCTTCTTTGTGAGCGTAGAACGCCTGCAGAATTCGGCACTCAACAACAGACCCGTAATCATAGGTGGATTGAGCGATCGCGGCGTGGTGGCCAGCTGCAGCTACGAAGCCCGACGCTACGGCGTGCACAGCGCCATGCCCATGAAACAGGCCCGACTGCTATGTCCCGATGCCATCTTTATTCGTGGCGATTCCCAAAGATATAGCGACTATTCCCATATGGTTACGGAAGTCATCGCCGAAACCGTGCCCCTTTACGAAAAAAGCAGTATCGATGAATTTTATATCGATATGAGCGGAATGGAACGCTTCTTTGGCAACTGGAAACTGTCTCAAGAACTCAAAGAACGCATCAAAAAAGAAACCGGACTCCCCATTAGCTTCGGGCTTTCTACCAATAAAACCGTTTCGAAAGTCGCTACCGGTACCGCCAAGCCCGCCGGACAAAAACAAGTGCCACAAGGAGACGAAAAAAACTTCCTCTCGCCCCTATCCGTTAAAGCCATTCCCGGCGTAGGCACCGTTACCTACCAAACCCTCCGTCAACTCGGCATTCAATACATCAAAACAGTGCAAGAAATGCCCCGAGAACTGCTTTTCAAAACCTTGCAAAAGCCCGGACTCGAGATTTGGGATAAAGCGCAAGGCATTGACCAACGTCCGGTAATTCCCTACCAAGAACGAAAAAGCTTGAGTACCGAGCGCACGTTTGAAAACGATACCATCGACGTAAACAAACTCAAAAACCTGCTCAGCGCCATGTCCGAAAATTTGGCCTATCAGCTCCGGAAAGGTCATAAACTAACGGCTTGCGTGACTGTTAAAATTCGCTACACCGACTTTAATACCTATTCCATGCAAGCCAAAATTCCCTACACCAGCGCGGACCATACCCTCATTGCTAAGACCTTAGAATTATTTGATAAGCTCTATCAAAGACGTCAGCTCATTCGACTCGTAGGCGTGCGCTACAGCCATTTGGTTAGTGGAGGACTCCAAATTGATTTATTTGAAGACAGTTTGGAAATGCTCAAACTCTACGAAGCCATGGACATTGTGCGCAATCGCTTCGGCGATAGTGCCGTTAAACGCGCCAATGGGCTCGAGGTAAAAAGCATCGGCCGCAGCGACAATCCCTTCGATGGAAACGCTCCCATGCTATTGGCCAACAGGCGAATGTAATTTTTTTATATTCTCGATACAAAAAATACAATTTAACAAATGAAACCCTATTTTCGAATTTATCGCCACCCTACACGATACCATGAAAAACACAGAATGCCTCTTTTCTCAATTGCTTTGGGGAACTACCCCCTCTCGGGCACCCTTCATCAAAGCCAGCGGCACCTATCCCACTCACTCAAAGAAAGATAGGACAAAAGCACAATCTAGAATCATTGAGACAGTCAAATCGTAAAATACCCCATCATTTTACATTAAGATTTATAACGCATCCCTACAAATCCCTATCTTTGCCCTATGTGGTTTAAACCAACATTTTGGATCCCATTATTCACTTGCTTAGGAGCCCTAGTAGCAAGCGAGGTACACGCGCAAACGCCCTCCATTACCCTATGCGTGGATGGTACCGTTAACTATCGCGAGTTCAATACCGGAGGCACCGAACAAAGCATAGGTTGGTTATGGACATTTGAAGCAGGCGATCCAGGCATTTCCGTTCTCCGCGAACCTTCTGTAACGTATCGCACTCCAGGTGTTTTCAAAGCCACCTGTATCAGTATTTTTCCTAGCGGGGCTCGCGACACGAATTGGGCTTACGTTCTTGTACTTCCCAATACATTAAATCCCCTACCCTTCGTTAGAGATACCGTGTTTTGTGGATCCAATATTATGTTAGTATTGAATGCAGGCAATAAGCAACCGTACAATCGTTTCGCCTGGACAAGTCCCGATGTTACCTTAGCGCCTGGAGATACCCTTTCTACCCTTACCGTTACAAAAGCAGGCACCTATAAAGTCAACGTAAGCAATGCCTGCGCGAGTGCCACCGCTACCGCCATCGTGAAGCAAGGAGAAAAACCAGCTGTAGATTTGGGTCCCAATCGTTTTGTTTGTCGGAATATTGCCCTAAACCTCGATGCCGGATTCAATCCGAATTACACCTATTTATGGTCCCCTAGCGGCGAACAAACCGCCACTATTTTGGCACAAACCGCAGGCGTTTACCGCGTGCTCGTTACCAGTGCCGACGGGTGCACCAACCAAGACGAAATATTGCTCATCGATAGTTGTCCGCCGGTATACTTTATCCCCAATGCCTTTACGCCCAACGACGCACCCCCTAACGATATTTTCAAATTGTATACCGAAGGATTTGCGTCTATACACCTGCGTATTTACAACCGTTGGGGTGAGAAAATGTTCGAAACCAGAGACCTAAACGCCGGATGGGACGGAACGGCCAATGGAGGTCCTGCGCTCGAAGGCCTTTACGTTTGCACCGTGGAGCTGATCGGCAACGACGGATTCCGCCGCATGGATTCGGGCACCTTCTTGCTATTGCGCTAAGCACGCCCCAAATACCGCTACTTATTGTATTCATAGCTTGTCTGTTAATTGGGGTTTCTACCCATCTTTTCAACATCCTTGTGTTTTCGGCTTGTCTGACTTAAACTTGTATGCTTAATTACTATGAAAAAACACCTCAGTATCTTGTTTTTCATGCTTCTTTGGGGAAGCGCCTTCTCACAATCTGTCAGTATTATCGAGAGTAAGGCTGCCATCGAGGGCAAAAAATACAAAAAGGCCCTCAAAAAAATTGAAAAAGGACTCGAAAAGGACAAGACGTTATATGAATTGCACTATCTCAAGGCTTGGGCCGAATTTGAAATGGCGCTCCAAACTGCAGACAGTAAAGAACAACAGCGTGCTTACCGCGGCGTGTTGAAATCTTTGGAAAAAGCCGCTGAAAAGGACATCAATAATGAGCACCGCAACACCTACCAGTGGCTGTATACCCGTTTCACCAACGAATACAAAAAAGAGGGCGTAGACCAACATTACCGGATGCAGTACTCCAAGGCCCTGCCCTATTTAGAATTAGCATGGACACTTTCTAAAGACACAGCGGCATACGCCTTAATGGGATTGTGTCATTATGGCAACAAAGACCTAAACAAGGCGCTTCCGATGCTGCATACCGCGGCACAAATGATGTATGGCACTTGGGAAGTACAGGCACAAAAGGCGCTGGCTAATAAAAGTACCACCGGCGTTAATAGCAAAAACAATCCGACTTTAAATTTGGAAATTTTTCAAGTATTGGGCAAGCACTATGCGGAAATTAAGGAAGAAGACAGTGCGTTGATTTATCTAGAAATGGGATTGGAGATTTTCCCTAAAGACATTAAGCTCACCCGCACCGTAACGGCCGTTATTAATCAAAAAGTAGACAACCTCCAACGTGAGGTAGGTCTGAATACCGCCATCAAACAATGGCTCGACCTGGGCTTGTATTACGAACCCAACAACACCAAATTCTTAGAAAGTCAGAATGCCTATTTCCTAGCCCGCTTGGGATATGTATTAAAACGCAACGATTGGACAGAGGCCAGAAAATTTGATTCGGCCTTTTGGCAAGATAAGCAACAATTGTGGGCAAGAGGCGCTCGCAATACCTCGGATATTTTTCTAAATCCCGACTCTGCCGCTTTTCAATCTAATTGTTTGCAATATTACATGGCTGCAGATAACCATCCTGCCATTGTTTATTATTTCTACAAGTGGTATCCTTTGCAATTTTCAACCCCGGCGTTTAACGAAATCGGACTTCAGGAAGTACTTGGAAATCCTCCGGCATTTGTTTCCCAACGTTTGTTATACGCGGTAGCGAACGATGCCGTGAAACGCTTCCCCAAGAATTCAAAAATCAAACAAAATCGGTATGATTTGTATAAGAAATGGTTAAGCGCGTCTATCGGTCCTAACTCGTGGAACTATTTATTTGCATGGAATACGGTAATGTTAGAAGACTTCCCTAAGAGAAAATTCGAATTGGTAGCCGATCAGCAATTCTTGTTTACGCGGGGTATAGATAGTTTTTTGGGTTATGGTGATTTGAATACGGCTTGGAAATTTTTGCATTTATTACAAGAAAATTTCCCTAAAAATACCCAATTAGATAGTTTTCGCAAGCGATTGGCTTTAC
>JBIKIM010000110.1:0-5002 GCA_044361605.1 Bacteroidia bacterium
TATGCCTGGAAACGAAGACAGGGCCTCCACGGCTTGCTCCACAATTTGCGAGGTAAATTGCATTCACGCGAAAATAGGCATTAGAGCCATGATTTTACCCGTTTTACATAAAATCAAAGTAACTTTGCACTTAATATGTACGTAGAAGTACTTCAAGCTAAAATCCATAATGTTCGCATTACGCAAACCGAACTGAACTACACCGGAAGCATTACCGTTGATATGAATTTGGTCGATGCCGCCGGAATGTTTCCCAATCAAAAGGTACTCATCGTTAATAATAACAACGGCGAGCGTTTCGAAACCTATATAATTGCGGGAGAAAGAGGTACCGGAGTTATTGGCCTAAATGGAGCCGCCGCCCGAAAAGGTCAGGTTGGCGATGCCCTCATTATCATGACATTCGTGAGTCTGGAAATTCAAGAAGCCCGCAAATTTGAACCTAAAAACATATTCCCAGATTCTAAAAATCAACTCATCTGATGCATAAAAAAACCCTTAGCCGCATCCTAATGCTGGTACTCGCCGTATCGGTTTTTGGCTATATAGGGTATAAAACCGATTGGACAGCCACTTGGACGGCCATACAAGGAGCCCATTATGGACTTATTTTTATCGGGACTTTAATCATGTTGCTCGCCCATTTTTTGCGTGCCTACCGGTGGAGCATCCTTGGGACTACCACGGGCTACCCGCTTAACGTGCGGAGAGCCTTTTATTCCGTAATGGCCGGTTATTTAGTCAATGCCGCCACCTCACGCGGTGGTGAAGTAGTTCGGTGTGCCCTCACCGCAAAAAGCGAAAAAGCACCTGTTGAAACCCTAATCGGAACGGTTATTACCGAACGTATCATAGACCTGATTACCATGGCTTTCATGGGACTTTTATGCTTACTTATTCAGTATAGCGTAATCTCTGAATTCGCCTACACCTCCATTTGGCTGCCCCTGCGCACCCACGGTCCCATCGCATTGCTCATTCTAACCGGGGCCGCCGTTAGCTTTATAATCGCCCGTAAATTATTTCCCAAAAAAGAAAAAAAATCCAACGGCATTCTTCAAAAATTACTCTCGGGAATCAACAGCGTTTTCCAAGTAAAAGAAAAAGGAACATTTTGGGGACTTTCTTTGGCTATTTGGTTTTGTTACTGGATGAGCATGTATTTGCAATTAGAAGCCCTTGAAATAACCGCACATTTAACTATTGGAAACGCCCTCGCCGTATTGCTTTTTTCCTCTTTGGGAATCATTATCCCCGTTCCCGGAGGCGCCGGTGTTTGGTATTCTATTGCTTACGGATTGACCCTCGTTTTTGGTTTTACCGAAGGCAATGCCGCTACCTTTGGCATATTTACCGTCGCATTTTCCAATATTTTTCATATCGTCTTAGGCGGTATTTGCTACGGACTTTTATTTTACGAATTACAGAAAAATGAACGTGTCGAAACCGCTTAATATCTGGAGTTCACAAGAAATTCTTGAACACCTCAGCCCCATCAAAGCCGCAGGTAAATCCATTGTTTTTACCAATGGGGTTTTCGATATTTTACATGCCGGTCATGTGCATTATCTCGAAAAAACGGCCGAATTGGCCGATTTTTTTATCGTGGGAATCAATAGCGATCAATCGGTTTACCGACTCAATAAATCACCGGCCCGACCGTTGCAAAGTCAAGACTCGCGCGCAGCCGTTATGGCAGCTCTCAGGTGTGTAGATGCGGTGGTAATTTTCGACCAAGATACTCCGCAAGCGCTTATTGAATGCATTACACCCAATGTACTTGTAAAAGGGGGCGACTATCAAATCAGTGAAATTGTAGGCGCCGATTGGGTAACCCAACACGGTGGATCGGTATGCACCATCGAATTCTTGCCCGGCTATTCCACCACCAATATCGAACGTAAAATTATAGATACGTTTAAGTCCTAAATACACGCTTATGCCGAATACCCTGCATACCGCCCTTTGGTTTTTAGCAGGTCTGTGGACTTTAACGCACCTATGGCAATGGAATCGCATCGTTCAATTTTACGCAAGCCATAAGGCGCCTCTTGCGATAATCCCTAATAATACCCTTGCCCTTATTTGCGTTTTTCGCAACGAGGAATCCGTTCTAAACCCCTTTCTTGATAGCTGCGCTGCCCTTTTAAACACAGTTCCGATTACCATTATATTGGTCAATGACCACAGCACCGACCAATCCAACACGCGTATCCAGGCCCATCCGATACACGCAAATGTAAATTTCCACCTTTACCAGGCCCCTATTAATAGTGTAGGAAAAAAAGCCTGTTTACAATGGGCTATCGCCAACGCCACAGCGCCAATCATTTATACCACCGATGCCGATTGCACCGTTAATGCCGAAGCCGTTCTGCATTTATACGGCCTTCATCAGCAAAAAAATAGCGCCTTAACCTTGGGACTTATGCGATTCCAAGGACCCAATTCTCTGGTGAATTCTTACCAACGAATCGAAAACAATGCGCTCGTAGCGCTTAGCACCTACCACGCCAACCACAAAGAACCAAGCATGGGAAACGCCGCCAATATGCTGTTCGATCGATCTGTATTTATGAGCTGCAAGCCCTATCATGATAATTGGCACGTAACAGGCGGCGACGATATATTCCTGATCCAATCCTTCTTAAAAAACCATGAGCAAGTTGTTTATGCCAACGACCTAAAAACGGCTATTTGCACCCAAAATGTAAGCACCTGGGGCAATTTATGGCAACAACGGATCCGTTGGGCAAAAAAATCCCAACATCAGGATTTCGGACAAACGCAAAAATCGCAACTCTTATTCGTATTATTCTTGCTTTATTTATGGGGGCTGACACTCCTTATGGGGTTAAACTCCTTGTATGTCATTCCCCTCAGCATTTGGTCTTTCAAAATTATCGGCGAAGTTCTTTTCATTCGGAAGCTTTTTTCAAAACTGCCAGAAAACGCACCCTCTAATATGCATCTGGTTGTATCGAGTTTTATTCAATCTATTTTCATACCAGCGGTGGCCATTGGACAATTCTTCGTTTCCATTAAATGGAAAAATCGAACGCTGTCATAATCGTTTTAAAGCCGCGCATTCCGCCTCCGCCTTTCCATTAACCCTTCCTCGGATTTTCTTATGCCTCCTATTAGTTGGAATTGGCCAACCCAATAACGTTCAATCCCAATGTATATACAGCGATTCTTTGAACGCACAAATTCCTGACTATTTCCAAGGCGATTTATCCCTTTTTGGCATTGAAAATGCCGCCTTACAAAGCCAATCTACCAATACAAATCCCCATTCCTACGAATTACGCGTGCCCTTCCAAGCACCAGTCGATTCTATTTTATGGGAATTCAATCTCGAACTTAATTTGAATACCTCATCCACCAATCGATTTTGTTTCGGATTCACCCTTACCAATGGCAGCGAGGCCTATTTCCAAATAGGCAATACCAAAGATCAAATGCAATTCATTCAAACGCCAAAAGACACCCTCATGGGTGCCGAGAAAATCTTCGACCGAACCAAAAACCACTATCACATACAACTCATCAAAAACACATCCCACCTTTTCCTAAAGCTTTTCCCAGCGATTCCCGACACACCGTATTGCTTTAAAATCAAAATAAATCCCACCCAACTCAATGGCCTTTTTTGGAGGATATTCCAAAACGGCAAAACCGCCATTGGAACCCACCGCATTTCGCAATTCAAGGTTTGCACCCTTCCATTAAAATCCCAACCCCTAAAATTAGTTCAAGCTCAAATAATCAACGCCCAACGAATTCAATTACAATTTAACCACCCTATTGAATTCCCAAACTTAGCAGACATTTCAATATTTGAAAACGCACCTAACACCATTAATTACAACAACGATTACCAACAACTCCACGCCAATTTTAACCACCCTTTGAATGATTCTGTTTTTATTTCCCTAAGAAACATTAGAAGCCGACAGAATGAGTATTTAGATACGCAATTTTGGATTCCCATCGACTATCCTAAAAATCCTATATACGGCGATCTTCGATTTTCTGAGGTGCATTACGACGCCGTTCCCTCTTATGGCTCCTTACCAGAAACCGAATATATTGAACTTCATAAAACCTCCAAATACGACATTAATCTTAAGGGAACTGAAATCACCATCAACTCCAATAAATTCCTATTACCCGAGTATATATGGGATACCCTCAACTATATCATTTTAAGTCCTAAATGCCGCGACTACAGCGCCATTCCCTGTATAGATATTCCGTTCAACCTACTAAATGCTGAAAACACCTTGACTTTATACAGTCCAAATCAGGCACTATTAGATTCCATAACCCTACATTACGAACAACAAAATCCCGTGTATTATTCCGGTGGGGTTTCTTTAGAGGCACCCGAAAGTCCAAGTGCCTTCAGTAATGCCAGCGAATGGTATAGCAACGCAAGGCAAGGGGGAACTCCTGGCTCCTCTCCACAAATACTCCAACGGTCTCGACCTAGAAACACATCCCTAATAGCCAGCGCTGTGTTTATCAAGCCATTCATTCACATAGAATTAAACGAAACCTTAAAGCCACAACAATGGATTTATATCGTTCACGGCGCTATCAAAGATTCTACTTTTTACCGATCAGGCCAGCAAATAACATTCAATGGATTAAGCAATGTCGACTCCTGTACCCTGCACTTTTACGACCGCCATCAAAATTTACAAACGCTGCAATGCCCCCTTTTTTCACTTGGTTACAGTCCCGTTGAAATTACCGAAATATGGTTCGAAGCGACAGAAAATAGCGATTTCATAGAAGTATTCAATAGCGGGAAGCATGCCCTCGCCTTAAACGATTTAGATATTTTAATATACGACCTGAACAACCGGCTCCAAGTAATTATACCCTGTTTTACGAGTCCTCGAAAATGGCTCATGCCAGGCGAATTTTTCGTCTTTACCCAAAACCCGTATTTTATCATAAGCCAAATCGATTCGATAAACCCCAACCAAATTAT
>JBIKIM010000044.1:0-7059 GCA_044361605.1 Bacteroidia bacterium
AACGCTTTCACCAATGGGCGCTAGAACAAAAGGCACCTTATGTAATTAAAGAGGCGGCCATTCTTTTTGAAAGTGGCGCCGATAAAACCGTAAATAAAACAATAGGGGTTTTTGCACCCTTGGAATTGCGAATTGCCCGCGTTTTAAAGCGAGATGCCCGCACCCGTGAAGACATTCTTGCATTGATTTCGATGCAATTACCCGATGAGGAACTTCGTGCCAAAGTGGACTACCAAATTTTGAATGATAATCAGCACGCAGTGATAACCCAAGTTAGGGATTTACACCATATACTGTGCAACGAGTCCAGACATTTCTGACGCCAATGCACCAGCGGCTTCTGCCGCTTTCTCTGCGTAATCTTCGTTGTTTCCCGCATAAATAATACCGCGACTGCTGTTAACAAGAAGTCCGATTTCCTGCGTGGCTGTATGCGCGGCCACTTCACTTAGACTGCCTCCTTGAGCCCCAATACCCGGAACAAGAAGGAAGTGTTCAGGTACCAAAGCGCGCAGTTTACGAAGTATATCCGTATGGGTACCTCCAGCAACAAACATTAAATTATCGGTATTTCCCCATTTAGAAACCCGTTCCAAAACGCGCTCGTATAGCGCAATGCCTTCTGTATCATGCATGAGTTGAAAATCATGATGTCCTGGGTTACTCGTCAAGGCCAAACAGATGATTGTTTTATCAGGAAATTCTAAAAATGGACGTAAACTGTCTTCGCCCATGTAGGGAGATACGGTAATGGCATCAAACGACATGCGATCGAAAAAGGCCTTCGCATACATACCGCTAGTATTGCCAATATCGCCGCGCTTGGCATCCGCAATTTTGAAGGTTTCAGGAGGTAAATAAGACAACGTTTCCTCCATCCATTGCCAACCCTCCGATCCGTACTGTTCGTAAAATGCGGTATTGATTTTGTAAGAAACGGAAAATGGGGCGGTGGCGGAAACTATTTCTTGGTTAAAACGCAAAAAGCCAAGGTCATTTTTAGGTAAATGCGCCGGTAGCTTTCCCATTTCGGTATCCAAACCCGTACATAAAAAGCTTCTTTTTTGCTTTATTTCTCGAATTATGTCAGCTTTTTTCACTTTATCTGCAAATTACGGATATACGCAGGAAATTTGGGTACTTTTGTTTTATGCGTATAAAATCCTTGGCCTTCAGTGTTTTTATTTTCCTTTCGGGGGAAGTCTTTTCACAATTTATTCAATTGGGGAATGGTGCGTATTTAGGAACAGTTGCAGGACCTATAATCCAACGTAATAACGTAGCTAATTATCAGTCCAAATATGCGTACATTTTTCCTCAAGGTGTTTTGGGAAATATGAAACATGGAGATAGTTTAATATCGCTATCCTTTATGCGCAGTGAAGGCGCCACCTTTAATGGGAATTGTTCTTTAAGAATGTGGCTGCACAATGTGAACATCTCCGATTGGGGCAGCAGTCCCATTTCCTTTAAGAAATATACCGATAGTGCCACCCAAGTCTACCACAACCACCCTCAAACCCATATCGGCCCCGACGATCGGTTCTATAAAATCCCCTTCGACAAACCCTATGTGTTTGATTCGACTCAGGGAAGTAATTTAGCCCTTCTCGTTTTTTACGAACAAATGGATACCATTAAAGGGTCCATACGGTTCTATTTCGAAGGCAGTGTCACGGTTAGCGGCTACTACAGTCCTCAAGTGCGTTATTCTATAGGAGCAAGTGCCGATGATAGCTTACGCAATGCCACAGAATACCACCCCACGATCCAATTTAGCTTCCCAAGAGAAATCCAAGACATAGAGGTTAGAAAGGTATACACCCTTGGTCGAATACCCGTTCCATTGGGCAACCCAGACAGTGTAAAGGTATTATTGCGCAACGTGGGTAAAAATGACCTGTTATCGTATCCCTGTTATACTTATTCGAAAGGCGCAAACAAACAGAAAGATAGTTTTTACGTGAATCTTAGGGTAGGAGAGGAAACGTTTGTAAATGTACCCTCTTTAAGCCCCTCTTTAAAAGGGACAGACACTGTGTTTGTTGAGAGCAAGGATAAAAACACGTCCAATAATAGTGGCTTTTCCTTGCGGTTGGCCAATGAAAATATTTATAGCTATCGAGACGTTTCCAAAGCGCCCGCACCCGGAGGGATCGGATTTAATGGGTCGCAGGGAGATTTCGTAGCACGCTTTCAAAGCAACAAACCTAAAAACTTAAATCAAATTAGCGTCGCTTTTAGTGGGAATGGGCGTCTGTTTAAGTTGGGTATTTGGGACTATGACACGCTTAGGGCTATGCCAGGAAAGTTATTATGGGATAGCGATTCGCTCCGAACCAAAGGGGGCACATACATTTACGATTTGCCTAAATCCGTTCGTGTAAACGGCTCATTTTATGTGGGGGTGCGACAACTCGATTTAAGCAATGTTGCTTTTGGTTATCAAATGGAAGAACCGGTTAGACCCGCTACCTTTTTTTACGCAGTTCCATTAGGCGATACCAATTGGGTTGATTTTCATCCTGGGGCACCCTATAAATTTATAATAGAACCCAGATTGCAAGCCGATTATGATCTTGTGGCGCTTAATATTTCGCTACCCAAGGATACGTTCAACGTGCACGATAAAGATACGGTTGGACCCGTGGCTCGAATAGGAAATATAGGCGTAAATGACTTTAGCGATAGCATACGCGTGCGCTGCATTATAAAAGGGCCTAATATACTTCACTACGATGAATCCGTATATGACACACTTGGATCGGGTTTGACTCGCGACTTTAACTTACCTAAAACCTTCAAACCATGGGAATATGGAGTACATAGAATGACCCTGATTGTGTCCCATTACCGCGATCAGGTAGTTGACAACGATACCCTTATAAAGACGTTTGTGGTCGGTTCGCGTCGCGATGTAAGTATTCGATCCTCATATCCATCGGGTAATTCAACCTTTATTGCACGAAAGGATACGTTACAACCCATCTCTACTATTATGAACATCGCGGTTGCAAATAGCGGCAGCTTTAAGGTGTTCTCCGAGATCTGGTTGGGTGATTCACTTATATCTAAAGAATCGCAAACACTGCAGTTGGGCTCTCAAGGTTCTCAAATACTGGTATGGTCTACCTATCCCTGCAACGACACCGGTCGGTTGAAATGGTTGGTATTTACAGCGCTTTCTGGAGATGAGTATACCCCGAACGATACCGCAATATTTAAGGCCTTCGTTTATAAAGTGGTAGATGTTGCGGCCGAAACGATTGTTTCTCCTGATTCTACTTCTATTTATGCGGTTAATGAGAATATCGACGTAAGAGCGCGTCTTTATAATGAGGGTGTCTTGCGAGCCGACAATGTAAAAATGATTTTTGAAATTTATGATGCGGCAGGAATTAAAAGGTTTGTAGACAGTTTAGTGCGAAATGTAAACGGTCGGGCTGGACAAACATTTTTATTTGCGAAAAAGTTTAGACCTACAAAAAAAGGCGCTTACAAAGCCAAGTTTTATCTTGCCGATAGTGTCGATTTGTACAAAGAAAATGACGCAATTCAATCGAATTTCTTTGTAGGTCGAGCATCAGACTATTATCTTGATTCTATTTCATTGCCGAAAACCATGAGTACCGATCCAGTTGGTCGGTCTTGGTCGGTAGTATTAGGAAATTTGGGATACGATTCCACGCTAAAGCAGGCCGATATCAAGGCCACCATTAGTAGAAATAAAACCGTTTGGTTTGACGAATCACTCAAAGCTCAGGTTTTGCCAGATAAACGTGTTAAACTCAACTTTAAAAAACCGTTTAAACCCTTGTTTACAGGCGTTTATAAAGTAGAAGTCGTGGTGACCCATACAGCTGATAGGAATCAGACAAACGATACGCTAAGGGAGAATATAATAGTGCAAATAGGAAAAGATGCGCTTATGGATTCTATTGGGAGTCCTCAAAATAACCAAATTTTCTATCTCAATGACCGAATAGACAGCAGTTTGGTTCGTTTCCGAAATCAGGGTATCGATACGTTAAATCAAGTGATTTTAAGGACCCAATTGGTATTCGAAAAGGCCTTGTATTACCAATACAGCGACACGGTTAATTTAGCGCCTGGTGAAGTAATTACGCAGTGGTTACCCACCGCAAGTTCCTTTAATAGCTTGGGCAAGGGCTTTTTCCGAGCGTGGTTGCAACACCCCAAGGATGAGGATAAATCCAACGACACCCTTACGCATTATTATGAGGTAAGATCCAAGCGCGACCTTAATATCGTGTTGGTTGACTCACCCGCTAGGGGTTCGGTATATCAAACCGGAAATAAGGTTTATCCCATCATTTACATTGCTAATACGGGTATGGATTCAGCTGTTTTCTCTGGGAAGTTGGTCTTAAGCGTATCGAAAAACGGACAAGCATGGTACACCGAACGGATGCCGTTTCCCCTTCTTAATGCAGGCGACACACAACGTGTACAAGCAACCCAAGTGCTTTACTTTGATGAAGAAGGCCGTTACGATTTGCTATGCTATGCTGAAAACAATCAGGATGACAATCCTGTAAACGATACGTTTAGTAGTGCAATTACAGTAAAAATTAACAGCAGTTATTCGATTGAAGAGGCAATTCAGGTGTTTCCGAATCCGAACAACACGGGTGAACTAACTCTTATAACAGACTTGCCAATTTCAGAAGTAAAGTTGTTAGATGTGCTGGGAAAAGAACATCGGGTTGCATTAGTTACTGAAAATGGCGCTCGAAAAGCGATTTGGAGCCCGAGTTTAGCACCCGGAACGTATACGTTACAATTATTAAACACACAGGGTATTCATGGAGTGCGTATTATTGTAAAATAAATGAAAGTAGTTGTCTTCCTAGGAATCGGTAGTTTGTTTATTTTAGGTTTTTCTTCCTGTGGAAGTATAAAGCCAGAGCCCCCCGATAAAAGCAATTTATTACTGCTAGAAAAACCTATTCCGACCGTTGTGTCGGCCATTGACTTGCCCTTAGAGATAGATTTAACCCCCTACCTTAAGATGGCAGAAACAAATATTCCCAAAACGTTTAAGGGTGGAGAATCGCCTTGCGAAGGCTTTAGATATCAATATAAAATGGATCGAAAACCCATTGAATTTGTTGGTAAAGGGGGAAATAAAATCGGACTTTCGTTAGATTTGGCTTATTCGGCTAGTGGCGTGTATTGCGCGCTGTGTTTAGGCTCCGATTGCAGCGTTCCAACCGTTGGTTTGAGTTTGGGTGTGGGTGAGCCGATGAAAAAAGCCAGATTTGGCATGGAAAGCAGTGTGGAGCTGTTGCCTAATTACAAAATAAAGACTGTATCAAAAATTACCGAACTAAAAGCTATCGATCCCATCAAGTTGGCATTTGGATTGGATGTTACGAATATGGTCCTAAATCAAGTAAAACCCTATCTTAATGATGCCATGAAGATGGTCGATGCGGAAGTGGCTAAAATCGATGTGAAAGCCTTGATTGAACCCGCTTATAAAGAAATGCAACAAGGCATTTCGTTGAACGGAATGGGTATGTTATACCTCAATCCCCAAGCGTTATCGATAAGCCCGCTCGTCTTTAATAAAAACAGCATGAAGGCCTCTGTGGGCATTAAAGCAACTCCTGAAATACGATCGCAAGCAGTAGCTAATAAAATTCAAAAATTACCGAATTTATCGACCTACGTTAAAAATGATGGATTTAGTGTTTATACAGATATCAGAATGCATTACGATACCTTAGCTAAGCAAATAATGGGATTTTTAGGGGATCAAAAATTTGAATCGGGGTCTCAGTATATAACCATAAAAGGGTTGCGATTATTTGCGGTAGAATCGCGTTTGGGAGTGGAAGTAGATTTTATAGGCACCAAGAAAGGGACCCTCTATTTAACGGGTATTCCGGTGTATGATTCTTTGGCGCAGCAAATCCGGGTCGATGATTTACAATTCGATTTGAAAACGAAAAATATTTTGTTAAAGTCAGCAAAATGGCTGCTAAGCGATAAAATTCGTAAAGAAATGCAAAAGGCCATGAATATGGACATGAAGCCTCAAATATTAGAGGCCAAGAAAATGATGAACGAGGCCTTAAACACCAAGTACGATCAAGGCGTGACCTTGAAAGGAAAGGTAAAAGACCTGAACATTACAGATTATCAAATGCGCGCCGAAGAATTGTGGGTCCGAGCATTCGTATCCGGTACCTTGAAAGTCGTGTTATAGGCGTTCCAAAACTTCCCCCAGTATCAAATGCGCGCTGAAGAATTGTGGGTCCGAGCATTTGTATCCGGTACCTTGAAAGTGGTGTTATAGGCGTTCCAAAACTTCCCTCAAAAAGGAAAACAAAAAAGGGAGATCGAAAGACCTCCCTTTTTTTATAAAAGCGGATTAAGATTATCCAATCTTGGCGATTAAATCAGCGACACGAGCGCTGTACCCCGTTTCGTTATCGTACCAACCAACCACTTTGGCGGTATTGCCAATTACTTGGGTTAGTTTGGAATCGAAAATGCAGCTGTGTGCATTTCCAACGATATCAATACTCACGATTTCGTCTTCGGTGTATTCCATAATGCCTTTAAGGCTTCCTTCAGAAGCGGCTTTCATGGCGGCGTTAATTTCAGCAACGGTAGCGGCCTTCTTAAGGTTTACCGTAAAATCAGTAACAGAACCATCTGGAATAGGCACGCGCATGGCGTTTCCGTTTAGTTTACCTGCCAAATGCGGCATTACCAAACCAACGGCTTTGGCAGCACCTGTGCTCGTTGGAACAATGCTGTAAGCAGCGGCGCGGGCGCGACGTAAGTCTTTATGTGGCGCGTCTTGAAGATTTTGATCTGAAGTATACGCGTGGATGGTGGTCATAAAACCTTCCTGAATACCGAAATTTTCATCCAAAATTTTAACCATAGGGGCTAAACAATTGGTCGTGCACGATGCATTACTTAATACGGTTTCAGTGCCATCAAGGATATCATCGTTTACGCCCAAAACAATGGTTTTAAGATTACCAGTGGCGGGAGCCGATATAACGACTTTTTTAGCGC
>JBIKIM010000045.1:0-7014 GCA_044361605.1 Bacteroidia bacterium
AGCTGTCGTATGAGTGCGTATTACGGTTCCCGCCGAGTCTAATTGAACCGTAAACGTAGTACTGGCCGTGTGACTAAAACTCACCGAAATACTTCCCGTCGCGGTTCCGTTACACGCGACATTGGTTAATGAACTGACGGAGGCCGTGGGTTGCGCAATGGCCTGTTGAAGGCCTAAAGTAAGAAGCAGTATTAAAAAACTGCGCGCCTTTTCATGTATTCTTTTTTTCATATTCATTCTGACTTACAAATTGTGCTAGGTAAGGAAACTGGTTTCTGAAAGCACCCATTATTCGTGAAAAACTCCCATTCCATTTGAATGAAAATTCCCGATAAATGGGGCTCTCGTTATCTACAACTGTGGTTCTAATAATTTCGAAGGTACAATTACTTGGAAGAAAAAAGTGTAGCATGCCGTTTCTGTGTATACTATTACATACACCTGAACCGCTACCGACCCCCAATTTTTGTTTAAAATAAATCCCCCTCATTTTTGCGTTTATCGCAAATCGCGAAAAATAAAACATTCAAAAACCAAGCCAATTGTTACATAATCTTGCACAAAGTGCTACAAAAATACAAAAGATTACAATACGGAGACAAAACAACGGGTGAAATTGACTTGCCCGCTACAACCCCAGCATGAAAAAGTACGCACTGCTTCCGTTGCATTCATAAACGGAAATAATAAAATCCCCCTTTTTTAACCATTCATACCAATTCATCACCACCCCGATACACACAAAAACACTAATTCCCATAAGAAACGAAAACGTACATATACACCACAACGACCAACAACACCAATCCCAAACTCATAAAATTAATGGCATCGTTATTCATGCCTTTGATGCCAGACACTTTCTCTTTGGGCAATCCCACATCGCTCAGCTGCCCCTGGCGTTCAAATTTCTCCTGCACCCAATCGCCTAACAAACTGTCAATAAGACTTCCCCCGAGAGCGGCAGAAATAATTCCCAACCACAGCCCCATCTTAGGTTCAAAAACACACGAGGCATAGATCGACATGATTACACCGCCTAACAGCGCCCCAGCAAGCCCGGCAAAACTAATGCCGCCCGAAACACCTACCGGAACCGGCTTACCCGTAGTAATGCGAAACGGATTTTTACCCCAACGCATACCGATTTCGCTACTCAAGGTATCGCCCAAAGCGGCCGACATGAGCAATACGACCACTGCATCTAAGTCGTAAGACCCGACGATGCCACGATCCACTAAAAAACCCTTTGCCAATGCCAAAAATCCTACCCACCCGCCGTTGGCTAAAACTTGCCACATATCTCGTGGCTTCCCGTGTTTGAGGTCAGAATTGGCTTTTTTATTGATTTTAGAAGCCAGGCTTCCCAAGAGAAAAAACAGGCACAACGGCACCATACTCACACCCGCTAAAAGAACCACCACCGCCAATAAAATAGCAGTAAATACACCGTCAATCGAGAGCCATTTTTTACGCCAAACGACATAGGCCAACAATCCAATCAAAGGCAGGTAGTCTCCGAATAATGAAACCAAAAACGACAATCGATCCATCCAAGACAACATTAAAAACACCCAAAAAGGCAAGAAAAGATTATCGCTGCCCTTTTTGCATATCAATTCCAACATAGCAGCCGTAAGGGAAATCACCAAAAGCGACATTAAAGCGGTAATTAAAGAAGCACCGTCGTTCTTTTGAAGTAACTGATTTTCGAAGTAAACGACCAAAACCCACCACGAACTCACTACAAAAACAACGAATCCCAGCCACGTTTTTCCATTGATAGTGGCGTTCCATGGTGCCACCATTTTGGGCGGTCTTATATACCTGCCGGCCAAAGCGGAAAATCCATCCGAAATAGCCAATATTAAGAAAGACAGGGCAATGGTGTCGGTGCGATCCGGTTGTAGCCAAAGCAACACATACAAAACCCAAGGGAAATACGCAATCCCCCAGCTTTTACGACCCTCCGCTTCAAAAAATCCGAAAAATACCGCCCCTGTTAGCCCGATGGCCGCCCCTAATATAAGGTTCATGAACAGCGGTAATTGGTCAGGAAGCGTAATAAATGTGGCGTGGGCAACGGCCGAAATAGCCCCTAAATGGAGAATTTTTCGGGACAAAAACACACTATTAGGACTTTTTACACCTAAATAGTGTGTTAAAACCACCAAAATAAGAATAAAGACTACATGGGCGGTATACAAAAAATCCATTTAGACAAAGTTGCGGAGATTAACCGAACTTTGTTTGCGATATATGCAAAAGATTTTGAGCCTGTGGCGATTTTCGCGTCCGCATACCATCATTGGCAGCAGCATAAGCGTATTCTGCTTGTTTACTTTTTCGGCACTCACCTTAAAAACAATGGGTGCGCAAACCGACTACTATGGCGTTACCTCTTATGTATTCACCGAAAACGATGTCTACTTATTTGCCGCCACCTTAATCGCCGCGCTCGCTTGCAACGTATTCATCACGGGCTTAAACCAAATCACAGATATCGAAATTGATCGCATCAACAAGCCTCATTTGCCCTTGGCTTCGGGGGAAATTTCCTCCGCAGAAGCTAAAAAATGGGTGGTTTTGGCCTTGGTAACGGCATTGTCTATTTCCTTTTATCTATCTAATTTCTTTGGCGTTTTAATTACCCTTATCAGTTTTTTGGGCTGGTCTTATTCGGCGCCTCCGATTCGCTTTAAGCGCTATCATATTTGGGCAGCATCGGCGATTGCCTTGGTGCGCGGCCCTTTGGTGAATGTGGGCATTGCGCTACATTTTCTCACAAAAATGGGCCACAATACGTATTTTGCCAATTTAGGAATCACCAATACCCTTTTATTTCCTACACAATTCTTCGAAGTTGGCGTTTGGATGATCCCGCTTACCTTATTTATTAGCGCCTTTAGTTTGGGTATTGCCTGGTTTAAAGACTTGCCCGATACGGCAGGCGATGCGGAACACGAAGTGGGTACCTTAGCGGTTAAAAAAGGCCGTGCCTTGGCATTGAGATTGGGCGTAAGTGTGGTGGGGTTGGCTTATGTGTTTTTGATTTTTTGGGGAATTTATTTTTCTTGGGGAATCCCATTTCTTGCTTACCATTTTATCGCTTTAGGGATTTTCGCTTACTGGGCATATCGGACGAATATAGATGCTACGCTATCGTTAAAGCGCTTTTACAAGTTGTACTGGGTCTTATTCTTCTTGGAATATTTCTCCTTTTTCTTAATCTGGGTTCCTTAGGTTGTTTATCAACAATAATAGGGTTATGTGATCGCTATGGTCTAACTTTGCCTAATTTTTGGAATTATGCCAAAGGACACCAACATTAAACACGTACTTATCATTGGCAGCGGTCCGATTGTTATCGGCCAGGCTTGCGAATTCGATTATTCCGGCTCTCAAGCCGCGCGCAGTTTACGGGAAGAAGGGATTACCGTTTCGCTTATCAATAGCAATCCGGCAACCATCATGACCGACAAAATAAACGCCGATCACGTTTATTTATGGCCTTTGACCTCCCAGAGCATCGAAAAGATTTTGATCGAAAACCCAGATATCGACTGTGTTTTACCAACCATGGGCGGACAAACCGCCTTGAATTTGTGTAAAGAAGTAGACGAATTGGGCATTTTTGACCGATACAACGTACGCATCATAGGGGTAAACATTGAAGCCATCGACAAGATGGAAGACCGAGAAAAGTTCCGACAATTAATGGTTGAACTGGGTGTAGGCGTAGCGCCAAGTCAAGTAGCCAACAGTTATTTAGAAGGCAAAGAAATTGCACAACGTATCGGATTCCCATTGGTAATTCGTCCGAGTTATACCTTGGGAGGTACGGGAGGTGCAATCGTTTATAAAAAGGAAGATTTTGATAAATTACTCATACGCGGATTAGAAGCAAGTCCCGTTCATGAGGTATTGGTAGAAAAGGCCGTTTTAGGTTGGAAAGAATACGAATTGGAGTTGCTGCGCGACAGCAAGGATGATATTGCTGTTATCTGTACGATTGAAAACTTTGACCCCATGGGTGTGCATACTGGCGACAGTATCACCGTGGCGCCTGCCATGACCCTGAGCGATACCACCTACCAACGTATGCGTGATATGGCCTTTAAAATGATGCGTTCTATGGGTAATTTCTCCGGTGGTTGCAATGTGCAGTTTTCTGTGAATCCCGCCGATGAAGAAATCATCGCCATTGAAATCAATCCACGGGTTAGTCGCAGCTCCGCATTGGCCTCTAAAGCAACAGGTTATCCCATTGCCAAAATTGCCGCAAAGCTCGCTATTGGCTACTACCTAGATGAATTAAAAAACCCTGTTACCAAGACAACTAGTGCGTTCTTCGAGCCCGCTATTGACTATGTAATTGTTAAAATACCGCGTTGGAACTTCGATAAGTTTCCAGGTGCGAATAAAGTATTAGGACTTCAAATGAAAAGCGTTGGCGAGGTTATGGCCATCGGTCGCAGTTTTCAAGAAGCCCTACAAAAAGCCTGTCAAAGTTTAGAAATAGGCCGCCACGGTTTAGGTGCCGACGGCAAAGGGAATCGCAATTTAGAAGAGTTGGTTCAAGGGATGGAACATCCTAGTTGGAACCGCTTATTTTATATACACGACGCGATTGCGCTGGGTGTACCCATTACCTCGATACAAAAACTTACCGGCATCGATCGTTGGTTTTTAGAACAAATACACGATGTAGTAAAGACCGAAAACGACATTCGCCGCTATCGGGTAGATAACATTCCCCAAGATTTAATAAAAATAGCCAAAGAAAAAGGATTCTCAGACATTCAATTGGCTTGGCTTATGGGTGGCGACACCACCGAGGAGGACGTTTATATCAAAAGGCGCGCCTTAGGCATCAAACGCGTTTATAAAATGGTTGATACCTGCAGCGCAGAATTCCCCTCGCCCACTAACTATTACTACTCGACGTTTGAGGAAGAAACCGAAAGCGTTTCCACCGAAAAGAAAAAAATAATTGTTTTAGGAAGCGGACCCAATCGCATTGGTCAAGGAATTGAATTCGACTACAGTTGTGTGCATGGTATTTTAGCCGCACGCGAAGTCGGTTATGAGGCCATAATGCTCAATTGCAATCCCGAAACCGTAAGTACCGATTTTGACATGGCGGATAAATTGTATTTTGAGCCGGTTTATTGGGAACATTTATGGGAGCTGATAGAGCATGAAAAACCAGAAGGCGTTGTGGTTCAACTAGGCGGACAAACCGCATTAAAGCTCGCAGAAAAACTGCACGAAAAAGGCATTAAAATAATTGGAACGGGTTATAACGATATGGATATCGCTGAAGATCGCGGACGTTTTAGCGACTTACTTGCCGAAATGAATATTCCCTACCCTAAATATGGTGTTGCTCTTAATGCCGACGAAGCGGTTGAAATTGCCAAACAAGTAGGTTATCCCGTTTTAGTACGTCCGAGCTATGTACTTGGCGGACAAGGGATGGTGATAGTCATTAACGATGAAGATCTCGAAACAGCGGTGGTGAAATTATTAGGTGATTTACCTGGAAATCGCGTGTTAATTGATCATTTCTTAGACCGTGCAGAAGAAGCGGAAAGCGATTGTATTTGCGATGGAACCGATGTTCATATAATTGGTATTATGGAGCATATAGAACCTGCAGGTATTCACAGCGGCGACAGCAGTGCTGTTTTACCTCCGTTTAGTTTGAGCGAACAAGCCAAATCAAAAATAGAAACCTATACCAAAAGAATCGCTTTAGCCCTAAACGTTAAAGGCCTTTTGAACATCCAATTTGCAATTAAAAACGACGAGGTATTTGTAATCGAAGCCAATCCCCGTGCTTCTAGAACCGTACCGTTCATTTGCAAAGCATATGACGTTCCCTATGTAAATTATGCGATGAAAGTCATGTTGGGGGTTAATAAAGTTACTGATTTTGTTATACCAGCACGACCCGCAGGCTTTGCTATCAAGCAACCGGTTTTCAGTTTTGATAAGTTCCCTAATGTAAATCGCGAATTGGGACCTGAAATGAAGAGCACCGGCGAAGCCATCCTCTTTATTAAAGATTTGAAGGATCCTGAATTCCGTGAATTGGTTAAACAAAAAAGTATGTATTTAAGCCGTTAACCTCGGTTTAACGCACGTTCATCGATAAAGGCGGCACCAATTGGTGCCGCCTTTAAACTTTCAGGACTAAATAGCGTCTTAAACGTAAAGACCTATGAAATATTTACTTTTATTAACAGGATTGGCCTTTGCTGGAATGGCAAACGCACAACCCGAAATGGACAATTCCGAAAAAAAGAGCCCAGAAGAGATGGCGGCGGCCATGACTAAGAAAATGACTAAATCCTTGTCGTTAACACCCGAACAAGTGGCTAAAATAGAACCCCAAAATGTTCTGTTTTTCCAACAGCAAGCCGCTCATCAAGAACAAATTCGCGCATTGCGAAACCAGCAAAAGGCACAAGCGGATCTTCATAAAAACAATATCAAAGCTGTTCTAACGCCCGAACAACAGGTTAAAGCGGAAAAACTAATGGCTGAAAGACAAGAAAAACGCGAAAAACGTATAAAGAAACGCATGAAATAATCGCTCATAAAGCGCGGTTTCCCTATACATAAAAAAGGCGGCTAATTAGCCGCCTTTTTGTATTAACTGGGGGTATCACCACCTGTATTCGGTGGCGGAGTGGTTCCCTCATTCCGATTGTTGGTATTGCGACCCCTATTTCTATTATTATTGGGTCTACGGCGTTCGCTATTCAAACCTGACTCAGCTCGTGGTGCTCGGGCTTCGTTGTTAGGCGTTGCGTTCTCAGACGTGCCCGTTGCATCCGTTCTGGGCTTGTAACCCTCTAGCTTAGGTCCGCGATTTTCACGTGCGCCACCTTCTGGACGGGGTCCGCGGTTTTCATTAGGTCCACGGTTTTCACGCGCGCCGCCTTCTGGACGAGGTCCACGGTTTTCATTGGGTCCGCGGTTTTCATTAGGTCCGCGGTTTTCACG
>JBIKIM010000056.1:0-6490 GCA_044361605.1 Bacteroidia bacterium
TGTATTAGACGTAAACGACCGTTCTCTCAGAAGCATTACCACCGGTTTGGGAGGCGTTTCCAATGGAATTCCCCAAGAAACAGGATTCGACATTACCCCAGCCAGTGAAATCATGGCCATTTTATGCCTTTCTAACTCCTTTGAAGACCTTAAAGAACGATTGGGCAACATTCTCCTAGGTTATACGTATGAAGGCGCTGATTTTCGTTTAAAAGACCTCGGAATTGTCGGAGCCATCGCCTTATTACTAAAAGACGCCTTCCAGCCCAATTTGGTGCAAACCTTAGAAGGAGGACCCGCATTCATACACGGCGGACCTTTCGCCAATATTGCCCACGGCTGTAATTCGATCATGGCCACCTATGCCGCCTTGCAATTTGGCGATTATGCCATAACCGAAGCCGGATTTGGATCCGATCTGGGTGCAGAAAAATTCTTAAATATCAAATGCCGGGCCGCCGGAATTAAACCTGCCGCCACCGTTTTGGTTACCACGACCCAAAGTTTAAAACTACACGGATCGGTACCCGAAACCGAAATAAAACTTCCCAATAAAGAAGGGCTAATGAAAGGCCTTGAAAATCTCAAACGGCACGTAGAAAACTTACAAAGACTCGGTCAAACCGTGGTGGTTGGACTGAATCAGTTTCATTTCGATACCGAAGAGGAAATTAAACTCGTAGAAAATTATTGCGCACAATTAGGCGCCGCCTTCGCCCGCAACACCGGTTTCGCCGATGGCGGTAATGGCGCGGTAGCATTAGCCCAAAAAGTCGTAGAAATAGTAGAAAATAATCCTTCGGGGGAAATTCAACACACCTATAACCTCAACGATAGCGTTGAGCAAAAACTCAATCACATCGTTCAAAAAGTATACGGTGGCAACGGCGTGATCTTCGGAGACAATGCAAAAAAAGCCCTAAAGCAAATTGAGAAAATCGGAGCGAATGAATGGCCCGTATGCGTGGCAAAAACCCAATTCTCATTTACCGATAACGCCTCAAAAGTAGGCGCAGCCTCAGGGTTTGATATCCATATCGACCAGCTTATCATCAATGCCGGAGCACAATTTATTGTAGCGGTAGCGGGATCAATCATGCGTATGCCGGGTTTACCCAAAGAACCTGCCGCAATGGGCATGGATATTATAGATGGCAAAATTATAGGCTTATCGTAAATTCAAATAATTTACACTCCGAAACCCGTAACCTATTCGTTGCGGGTTTTTTTATACGCCAAAAAAAAAGAGGCCGAATCGAATGATTCGGCCTCTTTTATATAGAACCTGAGTTGACTAGTTAGGTCGGATTAAGTTTACCGTACCATTGACACGATTCACTTTTTCTTTTCCTTTGAAACGGTACTCCATTTGATAGAAGTAGGTTCCAGATGGCGCATCAGGACCGTCGTTATTTATTTTACCATTCCAACTTACTTTAGGATCTTCGGAGAAGAACACACGCTCTCCCCAACGGTTAAAGATTCGTATTTCGTATACATCCTGACCTTGAAGCGGTACTCGGAACTCATCGTTCAAGCCATCTCCACTTGGAGTAAATACGTTAGATAAATTAATAAATAAATCAATATTAACAGGTTTACAAAGGGTATCGGAACAACCAGATGCATTCTTAGCAATTAAACAAACCCAATACCTACCGCTGCTGTCATACGACCATTGCACCGTTTTGTTAGTTGAATTAGAATTTTGCTTGAATTCGCGTGGAAGCTGAGTTTGTAAATTCATATCACCGTTAAAGTGAACGAATCCCCAACGCCATTCCGTGCCGTTCACATCTGTCCTAGTGAAGTTAAAATCGGGCTTATTAGAACTATCGATATCAAAATTAGCGATAACCGAATCTACCGTAAAGGTTAGCGGCGCCATGATAGTCGGACACCAAGGACGCGGATGATTGGGGTCGTAGTCTGCGAAATGCGTAACTCGGTAAACTCCTGGATCATCAAACACCCTTGCATAACGCTTATCGCCGGTTGTAATGGTATCGGTTATCCATTGACCTGCCTTAGCACTGTAATGTTCAAACTTCCACTTATACGATTTAAGTATGGTATCAGAACGGTCAACAAAGGCGTTACTATCACCCGGACAAATACTCAAGCGTTCAATAAATCCACGTACAGAATCTTTCGGCAATACAGTGATAACAAACTTTTCTTGTTTAGACAATGTATCAGGGAATACCGCAGGACAAAACTTACGAATATTTGGAGGCACAATTAAACTGTCGAACTGCTCAAGATATACCTCATAACGACCTGGTTTCAAATACTGATGGGTAACAAAGGTATCAGGACGGTTAAGTATACCTCCGTCACCGAAGAACCAAGTCCAATCGGACTGAATACCTGCGCTGTCTGTCGTATTTTTAAAACGAATACTATCACCCGCACAAATGGTAACCGTGCGACCTGCTTTGTCAGCAAATTCAAAAGCTGGTCGAGGTCCAGGTATACGCACCCAACGCTCGAATGTATCGCCACAACCTTGATCGGTGCTTAAAGAGTATTTGATTTTAAACCATCCATTTCTAGTATACTTATGGGCTATACGGGGAGGTAATCCTTGTTCAGAATTTTTGGCTCTTTCGAAATAGTTATCCGAACCATCACCCCAATCGATAAACCATTTTCTCACGAAATCACAAACCATCGGAGTTGGACCGTAACAATTTTTCATTGCCCAATAGCAAGGGTCATGTAAAACTGAGCTATCGAAGAATTCAATGATTGAGTTACAACTTGGTACTTCTAGGCCTAAATTAAACGCAACATCCAATCGGGAAATATAAACACGCTTAGAAATGGTATCTATACAACCGGTAGAGTCACCCGTTATATTCATAAAGGTAAATACACCGGAGTCATTTTTGTAGTATAAACTACTACCGCCACCCAATTGTATGTAAGGATTCGTAAAGGTACCCACACCACCGGTAGAACCGTAATCACCTCTAAACTCATAGGTGTCCGGATTCGCTGGATCGTCGTCTTCCTTGCTCCAATCCCATTGGGTCATGCGCTCCACATTGGTATCGCCTTGAACCAAACGCACCAAACGCGCGGGGTCTTTCCAGTAGTCATAACCGGTAGCCAAAGGACCTTGGTTATTCCAATAGTTTGGATCCCAAGTACCAAAATTATCGGGGTCTGTTGAGAAGTAACGGTAATCGGGAGCCATTACTAAAGATTGGCCTTGGTCTTGACATACAATAGAATCGGTAAATAAATCACCAAACATGGCAAATCCTACGATAAGCGGTACGGCTGCGATATCATCACAAACTCCGTTATCCGATCTCATAGAAACACCTAATATATAACGACCTGCATGTCGAGGCGTAAACTTATACGAATTAACATTTTTGCCAAATAGGAAATTGGTATCCAAAGGTGTAATCGTAGAATCACGGTAATGGAAAACAGTCATAGAATCTTTGTTGGGTATAAAGTAGTATCGGATATCCTTACCATAACCAGCGGTATCCAAACAACCATAAGCGCCCGTAGAGGGTTGACCAATTGAACCCACGCTATTCCAAATCATTTTTGCAATAGTCGTATCTCCCAAAGCGAATGGATCAAAACCAGCTGATTCCAAACGTTCTCTAATACGATCCCACACTTTGCTTACATCGGCAGCAACTACGAAATCGCGCACCTCCGCAGTCCAAAGGGTATCAGGTCCATCCGTAATAGTGGCACTTCCATCGTTCCATTCATTTTCACATGGAGTTTGTTCAGGATCTTCAAATCCGCGTGTTTGAACGATGTAGTTATACAGATATTTCGGATTACTCATTTTGCCGTTCGGTAAACGGAACGGTTTCTTTATTTTTTGATACCTGAATACATCCTCCTGAATAAAGCTTGAACTGAAATTGTTATAATAAGGACCCGCGTTACTGGTTTGTAATATCCAACGCAAGGTCATTAAATCGTCGACTTTAGTAAAGTTATTGGGTGTAAAACGGGCGATAATTGGATCCCATTTACAAATTTTATAATCGCCATTATCATTCTTTACCAAATTCAAGATTTCAAAAGAAGGATCGATGAATGGGAAACAAGCGAATTTATCATAGTAATGGGTATCGGCACACAATGGGCGTTTAGCCGCACTTCCACCTGGTCTTGCAACACCATTACCCACGATAACACCAACGGTTACACAACCAGTAGAATCGTTACAAGGCTTACCCATATAATAGGTAGAAAAACGATTGCCTGGATTTCCTTTTGCATTGTAACCCGGATTCGGATTCCCGTTTCCGCCACCATCCCAATATGGAGGAGGGGAAGGAGGTACCACTGGGCGGCCACCAGGATTTAATGAACTTAATGAAGTCCAATTATTACCACAAAACGTATCATAATTGATTTTTAACTCGGTGAAAGAACAACCTGGTTTTAAATCGCTCAATATAAAGGTAACCCCATAGGTTGGATTTCTTGAACCTAAACATTCAATCGCATCTTTGATCAATCCACTTCCAACCCCACCGGCATTGGCGTGCATTAATACGACTTGACGAATCGCTTCGCTTTCACAAGCTAACGGATGACAGGTATCTTGGTGTTTCAAACGTGCATTGTTACACGAGGGAATACGAGCATAATACAAGGAACGAAAACGCTCATAATTGATGATGTAATTATAGCCTGCGATTCCTGGAGGAATACGCTTGAACGAATCGATACGTGCAATTTTCTCCCCTTTTGCCGCACGAATTTTATATAAATTATACGGGAGGGTGTCGCGCTTGAGATATACGGTGTAATTGAATTCCAAACTATCCGTTTTACTATTTAGTATTACGATATCCTCTGGCAATAACGTATCAATCGAAGGACCTACTCTCAACGTACGGACGCCACTTTTTATGAATACAGCAGAATCCTTGGCTCCCAATTTTACTGCAGCATGAAATTCCATGAAACGTTCGGCTTTCCCAACAACCTTTTTCTCTAAGCCCCAAAACTTAGTTCCTTTTATGCCACTTGCTTTATAGGTAGCACTATCGGCCGCATTTTTGGGAATATAAACTAAGGTGTCATAAATGATATAAAACATACTGTCCGCAAATACCGGAACCCGTATACATATACCATTACTATCAATAAATCGAGCATCCTCCATAGGGGCCATCTTGAAATCGGATAGCATCACCATATCCCATGACGGATAGTAGTGGAAAGGAATACTGTCACGTGAAAAATTACAATTCACATTAACGTTCTTGTTATTCAATATATCCGTAGTACACTTGGACCCAAAATTATCTCCAAAGTCCCAAATTCTCGTAGCGCACACACGTTCGCGCTTAAATGGATCGTTATGAGCGCCAGCAATCAACGGACCGGTTCCCGTATACACAGTTGTGTCTCCGTTTTCGTTGCGATCGCGACGCTTGGGAGGCACCCAAGTCCAACCACCATTATTTGAAAAGTTATGACCTAAAGCCGTAGTCTTATTTTTATAAAACGTACTGTCGTCATCTGTAAAATCTAAATCGTTATGATAGAATGTAGAATGGTTACGGAAAAATACCGTATCCATAACATCTTTGGGGCATTGGAAAATTTGCCAATCCGCAATTCGATTCCCCGCTACATCCACTACAGAACGTGGACCTAATATAATAATGGTATCCATTATTAACGCCGGTCCGCAAATTGGATGGTTATAGGCAAGTGTAATCAAAAACGGGCCTAATCCTGTAAATGCGTGCGGAGGCGTCCATGTGCGGAAATTGATATTTTCCGGTCCAGAATTCGGATCGCCAAACGTCCACAAAAATCCATTTACACCCTGAGGTATTTGATCCACACTGAACTTGATTTCAGGCGATGAAATACACGTTGAATCTTTATCCGCTAAAATTTTAACTTTAGACGTAAACACGGAAGCCGTAGCCCTATTAAAAAAGCTATCCTTACAACCGTCTTTAGTGCGTATAATCAATTTTGTATCGTATACCCCTTGTCCATAAAACCATTTGCTAATGGTTGGACCCCAAAGTTTATCATCAACTGGATCGGTTCCGATGGATACTTTGCCATCACCCCAATACCACCAAATGCTATCCACTTGATTTTTACCGATACGACTAATATTTCTGATAATCGCTTCAACAGAATCACATTTTACGGGCTTATTACTAGAAAACGCGGCTCCAATTTTTTCGCGTACAAATACCGCGTCGGCAATGTTTTGTGTATCTGTACAACCATTTTCGTCGGTAGATTCAATATACAAGCTAAAAGATCCACCACGAACGTCTTTAATTGAAAAACACAATTGATTCGGCATCGTTGACGGAGGAAAATCATAAACAAAAAACTGACCGTCGCCCACCACATAGCGTGCGTTGGTTATCTTTTTTCCATTTGGATTTTTGGTGTTATCCGTAAAACAAAACAAATTATTCTCAAAACACTGAGAATCTAACGTCACGATTGACATATC
>JBIKIM010000046.1:0-6952 GCA_044361605.1 Bacteroidia bacterium
AACCTTATTCCCTATTTAACCCAAACCGTGGCTGGCATAAGGCCTTCCTTAACTGTTTTTGGAAGCGATTACGACACGCCAGATGGAACCTGTATTCGCGACTATATTCACGTTGTTGATCTCGCAGAAGCACACGTAAGCGCCGTTAACAGACTTCTAAATAAATCATACCTCACAAACTTCGAGGTTTTTAACATTGGCACCGGAAACGGCAATAGCGTTCTTGAAGTGATAGAGGGTTTTGAAAAAGCGACTGGCCTACCCGTGCCCCACACCATCGGACCTAGAAGATCTGGTGATGTCGTTCAAGTTTGGGCTGAAACAACTAAAGTAGAGGCTGTTCTGGGCTGGAAAGCCACACGCAATTTAGAAACCATGCTGCGCGACGCTTGGAATTGGCAATTGCAATTAGCGCCGAAAAAACCGCAAGGTTAAGCCAAATACTAGCAACAACAACCCATATACCAATAGCACCCCGCGGTCTCCTATTGCCAAGTAAACGGTCTTATCTGAATTGGCATAAATCGTTCGCTGTAAGCACGTCTTCGCGTACCAAGTGGAATTATCGTAATCAGAACCCCTCGGATCTATAAATCCAGAAATACCCGTATTGGCACTTCGAGCGACCCATTTACGGAGCTCAATCGCCCTCAATCGCGCATAGGAATGGTGTTGCTTATGTCCCGGCGTATTTTCCCACCAAGCGTCATTCGTAATGATTCCTAACCACGTAGCCCCGCGGGTTATATAACCCCGCACATAATCCCCGTAAATACTCTCGTAACAAATAATCGGCGCCACCGGCTGATCCGTTCCCAAAGAAATAGCCGAATCACTGATGCCCAAACTGCCAGAAATGCTATTTTCATCCAAGGAAATCGCCAAAGATTCCAAAAACGGTATTGTATGAATAAACGGCATCTGTTCGGTACCCGGCACTAATTTGCTTTTATGATAATACCCGATGCCTTGCTCGCGGCTTAGACACAAGGCCGAATTATATACATCATAAAAGATGCGATCGTCATAGGCAGACTTTCGTGCGGTCCGTGTTGGTTTACCGGCACCATTATAATACTGTATACCGTGAAACCCTGTCAAGAGCTGCAATTTGGGATATCGCGATAATAACTCTTGTTGCACCATAATAACCTGTGGATCCCTATCTATATATCCTAAATCTAAGCTCCTAACCAAACTCGTTTCCGGCCATAATAACCAATTGGTATTACTGTCGATGGCTGCGAGTGACAAATTTTGCATCTCGGCTTGCATGTCCAAGGGATTGCGTGTGAATTTTTCATTCCAAGGGTTGAAACTTGGCTGTAATACCGCCACCTTAATCGGTTCACCCTTTTCTATATTCACCGAAAAAAACCACAGCACCGAAACCAATACCGGTACCCCTACCCATGCAATTAAATATAGGCCTACCCGCTTATAACCAAAACGAATACCTAAAAATACACCAATATTAGCCCATAACACCCATATGGTGCCTCCTAAAGTCCCCGTAAACTCGTACCATTGTATTAAGATTGGAGTGGCTGAAAATCCATTTCCCAAAGCCAACCAAGGCCAGCTTAAATCCCACCGGTGATGTCCGTATTCATACAGGACCCATAAAAGTGTAAAAACCGCAAAAATCACAAAATTATAAGCCCTGTTCTTTTGAATTTTTCGCAAGATCAAGAACGGGAGACACATGAAAAGCGTATTCAAAATAACCATGGAAACCGCTCCTACTGACGAAGCATAATATACCCACCACGTGGTGCTCAGGTTCCATCCTAAGATAGACAGATAAAGAAGGCCCCAATAGCGCCATAAAGGACCGCTCTTTAATCGATCGTGCAATACCAGGAAGGGCACGAAGGAAACAAATAAAAGTGGGGTAATTCCAATGGGCTCCCAAGCGAGCACAAATAAAAGGGCGGGCAACACAACCCAAATCCAGAGCGGACTATTCCGCGTCCATGTTTTCAACTTGGCTATTGGCGTATTTAACACCCTCCAAAACTACTACAAATTCGCCTTTAGGCGCACGATTTTCAAAATGAGTCACGACCTCGGTTAACGTTCCATTAACCGTTTCTTCAAACTTCTTGGTAATTTCTCTAGAAACACTTACCCTCCGGTTTAATTCGCATAAATCGCGCAACGCAATTAACGTACGCAATAATTTATGCGGGCTTTCATAAAAAACCAATGTATCGTCATAATTGGCCCACTCTTGTAGCTTTGTTTGTCTACCCTTTTTCTGGGGAAGAAAGCCTTCAAATGTGAATTTATGAAGAGCAAAACCGCTTTTAATCAACGCGGGCAAAAAGGCAGTAGCCCCTGGCAAAACCTCTATATCTATTCCTTGGGAAATCGCCTCACGGCAGAGTAAATAACCGGGATCTGAAACAGCAGGAGTTCCCGCATCTGATACTTGAGCAATATGGGCTCCCTCTTTTAATTCAGTAATGTATTTGGTTAATTTATGGTGCTCATTATGCGTATGAAAACTCTCGCAAGGCGTAGAAATTTCATAATGATTTAACAGCACTCGCGTGGTGCGGGTATCTTCCGCTAGGATCTTTTTAACCGCCTTTAAAACAGAAACTGCCCGGTAGGTGATATCGCCCAAGTTACCAATAGGGGTGGGAACGATATACAACTTACCGGACATGTTGTCTAAATCTATTTAGCGATTCCTACAGAACGTTTTTCACGTATAACTGTAATTTTCACTTGACCCGGATAACGCATTTCTGTCATAATCCGATTCGATAATTCAAATGCTAAGGTATCAGCCTGATCGTCGTTCGTGTTTTCGGCACCCATAATGATGCGCAACTCACGACCTGCTTGAATGGCATAGGCCTTTTCAACACCAGGATAACTCAAAGCCATGTTTTCCATCTCCTTAATACGCTCCACATACTGCTCGTCGCCTCTTCGGGCACCCGGACGTGAACCGCTAATGGCATCACAAGCTTGAACAACAGGACTCAAAAGACTGGTCATCTCGATCTCGTCATGGTGAGCTCCAACCGCATTACACACTTCGGGATGTTCTCCATATTTCTCACACAGCTTTAATCCAAGCAAAGCGTGTGGGGTTTCTTCATCATTATCAGGACATTTACCAATATCGTGCAACAGACCTGCACGCTTGGCTAACTTCACGTTCAAACCCATTTCGGCTGCCATCGTAGCACACAAACGAGCCACTTCACGGCTGTGTTTGAGTAAATTTTGACCATAGGAACTACGGAAACGCATACGTCCTACATAGCGGATTAATTCCGGATGCAATCCGGTAATACCCAAGTCTACAACGGTACGTTCGCCCCATTCTACTACTTCTTCCTCAATTTGTTTTTTGGTTTTTTCAACTACTTCTTCGATACGCGCTGGGTGAATTCGTCCGTCGCGTATTAAACGCTCTAGAGAAACACGAGCCACTTCACGGCGGATTGGATCGTAACAGCTCAGCACAATAGTTTCTGGGGTGTCATCGATTAAAATTTCGACTCCTGTGGCGGCTTCAAATGCTTTAATATTTCTGCCTTCGCGACCAATTATACGGCCTTTAACGTCGTCGGATTCTAACGGAAACGCAGTAACGGTATTGTCTATGGCTAATTCCGCGGCTGTGCGCTGAATGGTTTGTAATACAATACGTTTGGCTTCGCGGGTAGCGCCTAATTTAGCTTCTTCAACAATGGTTTTGGCAAGGGTAAGTCCTTCTGAATGGGTTTTAGCTCTTATCGCCTCCATCATTTTTTCTTTGGCCTCTTCTTGCGATAAACCCGCAACGGTTTCCAATTGCTTCAGTTGCTGTTCGCGCATCTGATTGATTTCAGTTTCGCGTTTTTTGTAATTATCAATCTGAACATCCAAACGTTGCCCTTTTTGCAAGGTTTCGTCTTCGCGTGTTTTTAGGTTTCGAATTTTATCGTCTAAGGATTGTTCTTTTTGTTTCATTCGGTTTTCTGAAAGGGCAAGCTCCTGAGAGCGTTTATTGGTTTCCTTTTCATACTCCGAACGAAGCTGCATGTATTTCTCTTTTGCTTCGAGAATACGGTCTTTCTTGAGGTTTTCACCCTGCATTTTGGCTTCTTCCAAAATGCGATTTTTGTCGCTTTCCAATTGGTTTTTGCGCGCAGAAACAAACAGCATATAGCCAGCGCCCACTCCACCAATTAGTCCGATTAGGATAAATAAGATATTGTTCATGTTACTCCATTTTTATACATTATGGAGCACTAACTTACACTACTAATTAATTTAATGAATCCAACAACTGTTCGATATCCGTTAATTCCTTATCGTTGGGAATTGCGGTATCTGTGCTTTCGCCTCTAACTACCTCCCCTGCCAAATCCAAGGCCGCCCATGACAATCGATCCATAGGATCGGTCGAGCCAAAGCGCCTAAATCCGGCAATTCGTTTATTTAACAGTTCAACTGCCGATAAAACCTGTGCTTCATCTTGCTGGGCCACCCGCAGGCGCATTTGTCGAGCATCGATGTTCACGGTTAAAAGTACAGTTTCGTTTGGTTCCATTTTATCAATCGTTTAGCAAATCAATGCACCGGTCTATGTCTCGTATTAACTCGTTTATTTTAATTTTTAGTTCGTGTGTATCGCCCTTTTCGGTCGACATTTCTTTTGCAAGTTTAATCAATTTATTCTGTTCTGTTAATTCATTAATCGTATTTTTTTGCACTTGAAGCGTACTGTCCTTTAATAACAACGACTCCTCCAACTCGTGTATCTGACCCAGCGCTCGTTCCTTTTCCAGCTCTAATGATTGTAACATCATATCCTTACGCGCCATTTGTGTTTGCATTAACGCCCACTCCTGCGTATTTACGGTCTGTGACTTTTGGTTCTCAATTTTTAACATCAAGGCCGCCACATGCGATTGCAAGGTATTCACCTCATCCCCTAAAGCAGCATTATCCGACTTCAAGGTGTTCACCTCTTCCCCTAAAGCGGCGTTATCCGACTGCAACCTATTCACCTCTTCCCCTAAAGCAGCATTATCCGACTGCAATTGCCGGTATTGCGTAATCAATTCACTGATTCTCGCTTTAACTTGGGTCCAACGTGACGCACTCATAGGTTGTGCTTACGAATACGTTTTAATGTGAATGATTTTTTCAAGATAATCGCCGTAGCCACTCTTCTTCAAAGGCTGCGCAATTTGAATCAAAGTATCCGCATCAATAAACCCTTGTCGCCAAGCAATTTCTTCAATACAACCCACCTTTAAACCTTGTCGCTCTTCTATCACCTCTACAAACTGACCTGCTTGCATTAACGAACTGAAGGTTCCCGTATCTAACCAAGCCGTTCCACGACTTAAAATACGAACCGATAACGCTCCCTGCTCCAGATAATGTTTGTTTACGTCTGTAATTTCATATTCGCCGCGCGCCGATGGTTTTAGGTTTTTAGCCACATCGATTACCGAATTGTCGTAAAAATACAATCCCGGTACCGCAAAACTAGACTTAGGCTGACTGGGCTTTTCTTCAATGCTCAAAGCCCGCAATTCCGAGTCAAACTCTACCACCCCATAGCGTTCTGGATCCGATACGTGATAGGCAAAAACAATGCCTCCCTTTGGATTGCGACAACTTTTGAGCGTATCGTTCAAATGACTTCCATAGAAAATATTATCCCCTAAAATAAGAGCAACATCGTCGTTGCCTATGAAAGATTCCCCCAAAACAAAAGCCTGTGCCAAACCGTCTGGTGAAGGTTGCACCGTGTATTCGAACCGACAGCCAATGCGGCTGCCATCGCCGAGTAAACGCTGAAAATGCGGCAAATCGTGTGGAGTAGATATGATGAGGATTTCTCGAATCCCGGCCATCATTAAGACAGATAAAGGATAGTAAATCATGGGCTTGTCGTAAACGGGCATGAGCTGCTTACTAACGGCCATCGTGAGTGGATACAAGCGTGTACCCGAACCCCCTGCTAAAATGATTCCCTTCATACCCTCAAAGATACGACCTTCTTTGAGCTTATAAAAAAGACCCGTATTAATTTAACTCTATCACAAAATAGTTCTTTTTGCCTTTTTGGGCAATAATGAACCGATTGTGCAATACATCAAGATCAGAAACCTGATACGCCGGATCGCTCACTTTAATTTTATTCATTGAAAAACCATTGGCCTGAACCATTTTCCGGGCTTCACCTTTGGAGGGAAAAACAGCCGTTTCTGTGGCCAATAAATCAATCAAAGCTAAACCCGCTTTTACGGTTTCCTTAGCGATTACAAAACGATCCATACCCTCTAGAGACGCCGCTAAGGTATCTTCATTTAGGGCACGCAAATCTTCTTCTGTACCATTGCCAAAAAACACCTGGGTCGCTTTTTGGGCTTGTATTAGGGCCGGCTCGCCGTGCACCCGAATCGTCATTTCTTCAGCCAATGCCTTTTGTAAATTTCGGGCATATTCTTGTCCCTCATGGGCTGAAATTAATTGTTCAATTTCCGACCGCGATTTTAGCGAGTAAATCTTAATGAATTTAAGGGCGTCGGCATCGCCAATATTCAACCAAAATTGATAGAACGCAAAAACAGGCGTCTTTGTGGCATCCAACCAAACGTTTCCGCCTTCGCTCTTGCCAAACTTCGTTCCATCCGATTTGGTTACCAACGGCGCCGTTAAGGCAAACGCATCCCCTTGGATGGTTTTACGAATCAATTCGGTGCCCGTCGTAATATTACCCCATTGGTCGCTACCGCCCATTTGCAATTTCACCCCCATTTCTCGGTATAAATGCAAAAAATCGTATCCTTGAACCAACTGATAGGTAAATTCCGTAAACGATAAGCCTCCCGATTCTAAACGGTTCTTCACGCTGTCTTTACTCAGCATATAACTCACCGTAATATGCTTCCCTACATCCCGAATAAAATCTAAAAACGACCATTCC
>JBIKIM010000047.1:0-6913 GCA_044361605.1 Bacteroidia bacterium
CATAAATGCTTGGCATCCATAACCACCGCTACGTCTTCCGTTTTGAGCACGTCCTTCAATTCTTCGGCAATTTGGATCGTTAATCGCTCTTGAACTTGCGGACGCTTGGAGTAATAATCGACAATACGATTCAACTTCGACAAACCAATTACCTGTCCGCTGGAGATGTACGCGATGTGCGCACGACCGAAAATAGGTACAAAATGATGCTCACAGGTGCTGTAGAACTCGATATCTCTTTCCACCAACATTTCCTTGTATTCAAAGCTATTATCGAACAAGGTAGGAAGTGGTTTGTTTTTGGGATTTAACCCTTTAAAGTGTTCATTGATAAACATTTTAGCCACGCGCAATGGGGTTCCTTTTAAGCTTTCATCTGCTAAATCTAAGCCCAATACCTGCATGATTTCTTTAAAATGCTTGGCAATCAACTCAATTTTTAACTGATCGTCCATAACGAAGGCATCTTCGCGTAGGGGTGTTTCTTTGGAACTCCCCACATGGGAGTCGCCCATTTCCTCCCATTGAGAGAGTATCTTTACTTTATTATCCATTAAATTCTACAAAATTACGGGGCGTTTCATACAAGCGAACACTTAAGGTGTAAGCCGCATCCAAACGGTTTTTTAACTTCTTCCAAATGACCCAAACGATATTTTCAGCGGTGGGATTTAAATCTTTAAACTCTGGAACATCTAAATTTAAATTTTTATGATCAAAGGCATCGGTTACCTCTTCCTCGATGTATTCTTTCAATATTTTCATATCGATTAAATACCCACTAACCTCGTCTACCTCGCCTTCTACCCGCACCACAATTTCGTAGTTGTGGCCGTGATAGTTTTGATTATTGCACAGACCAAAAAACTTTTGATTTTCTGAATCTGTCCATTGGGGCACATGCAAACGATGGGCTGCATTAAAATGTGCGGTTCGATATACTGCTACGCGTCTAGACAAAATAGTGTTTGCTTTATATAACCACAAAAATCGCCTTTTGTTCATGGATTTCTGACAAATATCCAACAAAATAATAAAAAGAACCAAGTAACCGATTGAAGTTGGGGGTAAAATTGTGAAATACTTTTTGTTAAACGCGGCTAAAGTGTTGGTATTTTTGCATCCATGAAATTTTTCGTTGATACAGCCAATCTTGACCAAATCCGTGAAGCCCATGATTTGGGTATCCTTGACGGGGTAACCACCAATCCTTCCTTAATGGCCAAAGAAGGCATAACCGGCCATGCGGCCATTTTGCAACACTACGTAGACATCTGCAATATCGTTGATGGCGATGTGAGTGCCGAGGTTATCGCTACCGATTTCAAAGGAATGGTTGAAGAAGGCGAAAAATTGGCTGCCTTACACGAAAATATCGTAGTAAAAGTGCCCATGACTAAAGACGGTGTTAAGGCCATAGCGCATTTCACCAATCAAGGAATTCGGACTAATTGTACCTTGATTTTTTCTGCCGGACAAGCCATTTTAGCCGCTAAAGCCGGCGCTACCTATCTGTCTCCTTTCATCGGACGTCTCGATGACATCAATTGGGATGGCATGGAACTTATCAAACAAATTGCCGAAATCTATGCCGTTCAAGGGTATGAAACTCAAATTCTTGCCGCCAGTGTTCGCAATCCGTTGCATATTGTTAAAGCCGCACAATTTGGAGCCGACGTGGTTACGTGTCCCTTAAGCGCCATTTTAGGCCTGCTTAATCACCCGCTTACCGATCTTGGTTTGGCTCAATTCTTAGCCGACCACGCGAAAGCCAACCGCTAATTACGACTTCGGAATTCCCTTGGTATCGAGGGATTCTAATAAATAACGCATATCGGGCATGATTCTATAAATCATGCCCTTATCACCATCGGTGATGTCTACAAAATGAAACTGTTTCGCATCCAAGGATTGTCCACCCAACCACTGCAGTTGATATTCCCCTTCCGGTGCGCCTTCCAACCAACGCTTAATGGGCACCACACTGTACCAACCTGTAACGCGACCCCTATCGTCGCGAACTGCAGTAAATGCCTCTAATTGACCGGTTTCCCACTTGCGGTATCGCTGAGGATCTTGATTTTTCGTTTGTTTTAATTGCGCAATAAAGGGTACAGGTCCGCCATAAGCTTTTACCACAGCAGGGTGCATATAACGCACAAACTCGGTAAAGCGCCCATCGCGATAACTCTCCATAAATGCTTTCGCGGCTTGCTCAAATCCCATTCGAACCGCCGCTTCTGAATTTTCTTCAATGCCTTGAACACTTCCGCCTGCCTCTTGTTGCTGATTATTTCCGGGGGAAATATCCCGGTTTGCAGCGCTTTGCTCCTCGGAAAGTGCCGAATCGGCCGTTAAATCTTCGTTGGTATGTGAATTTGAATTACATGCCCCCACTAAAATCAGCACCAGTATAAAGAGGAATTCAAGTTTTTTCATATTGATTCAACGAAATTACATCAATTTAGATTTCAATTGAGCGTCAATCCAAAAAAATAGGCGGTCTCAATTTCTTGAAACCGCCTACTATTAAAGTTGAAAACGTGTAAATTACTTTACTTCTTCGAAATCAACATCTTGAACTTGATCACCGGCATCGCCCGTTTTTCCGCCACCTGTTTGTGAACCTGCATCGCCGGCTTGACCTGAAGCGGCATCACCTTGTGTGGCTTTATACAAATCTTCACTTGCAGCTTGCCAAGCGGTATTTAGGGTTTCGGTATGCATTTTGATATTCTCTATATCCTTAGCCGCTACCGCTACTTTTAATTTTTCCAGCGCTTCATCGATAGGCGCTTTTTTCTCGGCAGGGATTTTATCACCGTACTCTTTAAGCTGCTTATCGGTTTGGAATACTAAAGAATCGGCGGCATTAACTTGGTCGATTTCGTCTTTGCGCTTTTGATCCGCCTCGGCATTGGATTCTGCTTCTTGCTTCATGCGTTCGATATCTTCCTTGCTCAAACCAGAACTTGCTTCAATTCTGATTTTCTGCTCTTTACCTGTGGCTTTATCCTTTGCTGTAACACTCAAAATTCCGTTCGCATCAAGGTCAAAAGACACTTCAATTTGTGGAACACCGCGTGAAGAAGGAGGAATACCATCTAGAATGAAACGGCCAATGGTTTTATTATCGGCGGCCATAGAACGCTCTCCTTGAATAACGTGGATTTCAACAGAGGGCTGATTATCGGCCGCGGTGCTGAATGTTTCCGTTTTCTTAGTAGGAATGGTGGTATTGGACTCAATCATTTTGGTCATTACCCCACCCATAGTTTCGATACCCAAGCTTAAAGGCGTAACATCTAAAAGCAATACATCTTTAACCTCACCGGTTAAAACACCGCCTTGAATAGCGGCTCCTAATGCAACCACTTCATCGGGATTCACACCTTTAGAAGGGGTTTTCCCAAAGAATTCTTTTACCAATTCTTGAATGGCTGGGATACGTGTTGATCCGCCTACTAAAATCACCTCGTCGATATCGCTGGCTGTCATGCCCGCATCTTTCAATGCATTTTTACATGGCTCAAGGGTTCCTTTGATTAAACGCTCGGCCAATTGTTCAAACTTGGCACGGGTAAGTTTGCGAACCAAGTGCTTAGGCACTCCGTCAACGGCTGTGATATAAGGTAAATTGATATCGGTTTCTGTACTGCTTGAAAGTTCCACTTTGGCTTTTTCTGCAGCTTCTTTCAAACGCTGTAAGGCCATTGGATCTTTACGTAAGTCTATATTTTCCTCTGATTTGAATTCGTCGGCCATCCAATCAATGATTACTTGATCAAAGTCATCACCGCCCAAATGGGTATCGCCGTTCGTAGATTTCACTTCGAAAACACCGTCGCCCAATTCCAAAACTGAAATATCAAAGGTTCCACCGCCTAAATCATACACGGCAATTTTAATATCGCGGTTGGTTTTATCTAAGCCGTAGGCCAATGCCGCTGCTGTAGGTTCGTTGATGATACGCTCCACTTTTAGACCGGCAATTTCACCCGCTTCTTTAGTGGCTTGACGCTGGGCATCGTTGAAATACGCAGGCACTGTAATAACGGCACGCGTTACTTCTTGTCCTAAGTAATCTTCAGCGGTTTTCTTCATTTTCTGAAGGACCATTGCACTGATTTCTTGAGGGGTATATTGGCGATCGCCAATTTTAACACGGGGTGTATCGTTCTCTCCTTTTACTACTTCGTAAGGAACGCGAGCGGCTTCACCCACCATTGAACTGTAGCTTTCACCCATAAAACGCTTGATTGAGTTGATGGTGTGTTGTGGGTTGGTGATCGCTTGGCGCTTTGCCGGATCTCCTACTTTTCTTTCTCCGTTTCCGTTATCCAGAAATGCTACAATTGAAGGGGTTGTTCTACGTCCTTCGCTGTTCGCGATTACTACGGGCTCGTTGCCTTCTAATACAGCCACACAGCTGTTCGTAGTTCCTAAGTCAATTCCAATTATTTTGCTCATGGTTATAGATGCTTTTTGCCCTGTAGTTACAAATGCAGTGCCAAGCCTAAAAAGACCCCTTCAGTATGTCAAAATGTCGCAATATGTCAGTATGAGTCCGCATTTACCTCCAAACGAACGACAAAAGGTCCGCCATAATTAATACGCATCCCAACTTGGGAACGCGATGCCTAAGGTTTTTGATTTTTCGAGTGTTGCTGTTGGTCCTATAGGTTGAAAGCGGCATTCGGGGCGCTCCCATCTGAACCCCCCAAATGTTCATAGAGATAAAACCTACGCAATCACGCAAATAAAACCTACGCGATGCGGCTTGCATTAATAACCGCAATAATAGAGGACTGCTTTATCGGAGGATACAATCCACGCGATGATGCTTGTGCTTAAACTCGAAAAAAATGACTGCTTAATAAGCTGATTTAACTCAAGCAATGAGGCTTGTAATTAGAATCGAAAAAAATGACTGCTTTATCTTATGAAATTGAGCGGAGCCGTAAGTTTATTGTTTTGCAAAATACCTACGCTCGCTGGTTCAAAATTGGAGGTTCCGATTTCTTGCCGACAGCGGGAACCAAACAAGCCCATGCCGCCTTCAATGTTGGAATATTCGGCTGTTTTTTGAACAATACCGATACTGGGTTCGTTTACGGATATATAATCAATCAGATTCTGACTTCCCCCATAATATTCTACGGATATATTTTTGAAACGGCGTACGATGGTTTTGGAGGTGTCTAAAGAGGATGCCAAAAACTGCATGAATGACTCTCTTTCAATTTGGTGCAAAACAGCGGCGGTAGTATTACGCGGAACCACATAATTGGTGATTACATTCCAAGTGAGTGTACGGGTTCGTAAAAATGCCGTATCGGCCCGATTAAACTCGTCAATTTGAACCCGCATTTTCACATCATAGGCATAGGAATTCCAACCGGGCACATAGGATATTACGATGAATTTGGCGCCTAATGAAAAAACCGGATTGGAACTTTTGAATGGTGCTTCAATGCGTGCCCTGCGCAGAGTCCAAGTAACGGCCTCTATACGTTGGCCCGTAAGGGCGCTTTCAACAAACAATTTATAGGGTTCGTTTTCGAGTATGGGCTCGGTAGTTTTATACAAATAATTGGGGGTTTGAGCGAAGATCCCGGGTTCTTTGATGGTTTCATCGACCCGCTCTAAGGTGATAATTTTACCTGAATTTATGTGCAACAGCGTTACGCGGGCATCTTTTATAAAAAGGCTATCGGGATTTTTCGCTACCTGCAGGGCATTTTGATTTTCATTTAGAAATGCCTTGTTAATTTTGATATATTGAACCGAATCGAGTGGATCTAGAAGGCCGTAAACAACTAAGATCTCTTTCCAATCGGCATTGATATCAACTTCGTTATCGCAGCTACTCAGGGTGAAATTTAGCGTTAGCAAAAGTCCTAAACCAATTAAAAAAAACCGCCTCATGAGCCACAAAGGTATCGAAAACCCTGTAATTCAAACAAAATGCATAGGTATTCGGTCAATATTTTGACAAAAATGCAGAGGTTCTAATAAATATTGTCAAATATTGCAATAGAAATTATGTCTGTACATCGCGAAATAAAGAAAGTCACTACCCACGTACTTAGCGAAATGAAGCAAAGAGGGGAAAAAATATCCATGCTTACCGCCTATGATTATTCAACGGCAAAAATCATTGACGACGCGGGTATCGACGTTATATTAGTCGGCGATAGCGCTTCCAATGTAATGGCGGGACATGAAACCACCTTGCCGATTACCCTTGATCAAATGATTTACCATGCGAGCAGTGTAGTACGAGCCATTGACCGTGCGCTGGTGGTCGTTGACCTTCCCTTTGGAAGCTATCAGGGCAACAGCAAGGAAGCATTGAACTCTACCATACGAATAATGAAAGAAAGCGGCGCACATGCCATTAAAATGGAAGGCGGATCTGAAATCATTGAAAGCATACAACGAATTTTAACGGCTGGTGTGCCGGTCATGGGTCATTTAGGACTAACGCCACAGAGTATTTATAAATTTGGCACGTATACCGTTCGAGCGAAGGAAGAGGAGGAAGCAGAAAAGCTCATTACCGATAGTCAGCTGCTGCAAGAAGCGGGCTGTTTTGCGTTGGTATTGGAAAAGATTCCCGCCACATTGGCCAAACGCGTTGCTGAAAATCTTCACATCCCTGTAATCGGTATTGGAGCGGGCAATGGCGTAGACGGACAGGTGCTGGTGCTCCACGACATGCTCGGGATCAACAAACAATTCAATCCCAGGTTCTTACGTCGTTATTTAGATTTATACGGACAAATAAAAGGAGCGGTTCAGCAGTATATCGAAGACGTAAAGAGCACGGATTTCCCGAATGATAAGGAGCAGTATTGAATTATGAATGGTGAATGGTGAATTGTGAATGATGAATTGTGAATGATGAATT
>JBIKIM010000048.1:0-6874 GCA_044361605.1 Bacteroidia bacterium
AGGCCAACCCAATGCCACGATTCCAATTCCTGTTATAGCGATGTTGAATTGACTAACAAGAATTCCCAATGCCACAAAACCCGCCAATATCAAATAGGCGATGGGCAAAAATGGATATCCCCAAACCCGATAAGGTCTCACGGCTTCGGGTTCTCGACGCCTTAAAATCAAAACCCCAGCAACTGTAACGATGTAAAACAACAAAGAGGCAAACGTGCAATAGCTCAACAAATCACCATAAGTGCCACTCAAGCATAACAAACTCGCCCAAAAGGCTTGCATCCATAGCGCGTTGGCAGGAACGCCTTTGCCATTCAATTTTGTTGCACGTTGAAAAAACAAACCATGGTCTGCCATGGCCTTGTACAATCGACTTCCGGCGAGAATTAAACCGTTGTTACAGCCAAAGGTACTAACCATGATTAAAATAGCCATCGAATACAAACCCAGCATTCCGGCAGATTGATCCTGCGTTGAGCCCATTAACACAGACGCAGAAGCCACGCCCACCCGGTCTTGATTCGCATGAGCAATACCAAAATTGAAATCAGCCACCAAACCATCGCTACCTATTGAAGCCAAGGCCTCATTCAACGGCAAACCTTTCAAAGGCAATAACGTCATGTAGGCCACATTGGCCAAACAGTATACCACAGTCACCACAAACGTGCCATATAACAGTGCTTTGGGAATGTTTTTACTGGGATTTTCAACTTCACCCGACATAAACGTAATGCCTTGCCAAGCATCAGATGAAAACAAACTTCCAACCATCGCACTCGCAAAAGCCAACATCAATCCAATCCCAGCCAAAGACTCCCAATTACCCAAAATAGGCTCTATATCGCCTTTCAATCTATTTGATTCACTTGCGGGCTTAAATTGGGACCCGTTGAATCCGCCCGACATATTTTCCCAGAAATAATTTTTAATTCCATTAAACTCACCCCCTGCTAATAAGTACAATCCACCGAAGATTAAAATACCCAAGGCAACCAATTTGGCCATAGTAAAAATTCGCTGAACCCATTTGCTTTCTTGAATTCCCAATCCATTGATAAAAGTTAGTAACACAATAGTGGCTATGGCAATTAGCTGACCTGCAAGCATTTTAAATGAATAGCCAAAACAATCTACTTTAAACAAAACCTTGTCGTGGCCCAAGGTGAAAATGCCCAAATGCTTGGCGAAAGCCATCGCTACGGCCGCAATAACACCCGTTTGAATCACAGAAAACACAGCCCAACCATACACAAAGCCCATTCGCTTGCCATAAATACGTGTTACGAAATTGTATTGACCTCCCGCATTGGGCATCATCGCAGCCAACTCACCAAAACTCAGAGCCGCCATTAATGTAATTATCCCCGTGAGAACCCATGCCAACAAAACCAGCGGTCCACTGCCGAGCAGCCTTGTCATATCGGAGGTTACCAGAAATATTCCGCTCCCAATCATGCTACCTGAAACCAACAAAGTGGAATCAAAAAGTCCCAGTTTTTTTGACGTTGTCATTTTACGTTTGGCATTTTACAAAAAAGGCTCGGTGTTACCAAGCCTTTTTCTTTATTCCAGAATATTGGATTATTCTACTGTGTTCAAGTTTGAATTTTTGCGACTGTACAAAAAGTATATTATTACGCCCAATGTACCCCAAATTAAAAAGGCATACCAGGTATTTTCCCTTACCTGAGACATTAGAAAGATATTAAAACACACACCCATAGGCGCTACAAAATAGATAAAAGGCGTTTTATAGGGACGCTCCAATTCAGGCTGTTTCACACGCAATATCAATACCGCCAAACAAACCATAGAAAATGCCAAAAGTGTTCCCATTGAGCACATTTCAGATACTTTATCAATGGGGGTTAATGCGGCAACGATAGACACAATAAAACCTACCAAAATGGTGCTTTTAAACGGTGTTTTGAATTTGGGATGCAAGGTTCCAAACATTTTCTGTGGCAACAATCCGTCTTTGGCCATACCCAAGAAAATGCGTGTTTGTGCCAACATCATAACCAACATCACCGACATCAAACCAGCGGTGGCCGCAATTGTGATCAAATATACGGCCCAATCAATCCCAGCAACAGAAAATGCAGAGGCCACAGGGGCTTTCAAATCAAGCTGGCCATAAGGAACCATACCCGTTAATACCAAAGATACAGCGATGTATAACAAGGTACAGATAATCAATGACGCGATAATAGCAAAGGGAACATCCTTTTTAGGGTTAATGGCCTCTCCCGCTTGGGTTGAAACCGCATCAAAGCCTATATAGGCAAAGAATACAATGGTAGCCGCCGTGAGAACTCCGCCAACACCAAATTGCAAATGTCCATCTTCACCCATTCTTTCAGCAGGAATAAAGGGATGCCAGTTTGCGGTGTCAACGTAAAAAGACCCCGCGATAATTACAAAAAGTACCACTGCAACTTTGAGAATCACAATAACGTTATTGGTTGATGCGGCCTCTTTGATGCCTTTTACCAGAATACCCGTAATTACCCAAGTAATTAAAAAAGCAGGTACATTGAATGACGCTCCTCCGTAGGTTACAGGATCATTGATTAGGTATTCAGGCAAATCGATATGGAACAGATGTAAAAGTTTGGTGAAATAACCACTCCAAGCAACGGCTACCGTGGTTGCACCCATCATATATTCCAAAATCAGATTCCATCCAATAAACCAAGCGAACAACTCTCCCACTGTGCCATACGCATAAGCATAAGCGGAGCCTTCAACGGGCAAGACTGATGCAAATTCTGCGTAACACAATGAGGCAAACAAACATCCAACACCGGCAATTACAAAAGCAAAAGCCAAAGCAGGTCCAGCGTGATTGTGGGCCGCAATACCCGTTAACGTGAAAATTCCTCCACCAATGATTGCCCCTATCCCCAATGATGTAAGACCCCAGCGGGTTAAAACACGATTGAGATCATTCTTTTTAGCATCCGCTTGATACGCAGCTATGGGCTTCTTTCTCCAAATAGACATTTCTGTATTTCTTAAAAAAGCAAATATAGGGGTTTAGGCCATTACACCCAATGATTTACCCACTTTGGTGAACGCTGCGATAGCCTTAATAAGCTCAAAATCCAGGGATTTCGATGCCAATTTGGGTCAAACAATTGGCAACTGCTTTTCCTTAAAGAACTAAAATCCTTTTACCGGTAAGATTTCAATCATTGAAACGAATTTCACAATAGAAACTTACGTTAAGTTCCTGTTAATATGAGCGGGCTTTATGTTTTAATACCAAAAATATCCTTACCTTTATACTATGATTTTTCGCAGACTTTTCAATCTAAAACCGCGAACCTTTATACTGTTATCGGTTTGTATCTTTCCCTTACTTTGTTTTTCCCAAAACACGCCATCCCAAAATATGGCTTCCCAAAATCCTTATATCACGCAATATTGGCCTCTAGCTCAAACCTTACAAACCCAATATGGCATACCCGCCGAGGTGATTATCGGAATTGGCATTTATGAGTCTAATTATGGCAAAAGTAAAGTGTGTCGTTTATTAAACAACCACCACGGATTGGCCGGAAAAAATCAATTAATGAAAACACACGGAATTAAATCGCGCTACCAACAATTCGAAAGTGATTCTGCCGGTTATGTGGCCTTCTGCAATTATGTGGCGCGCCGGAAATATTACGAAACCATCAAGGGCAGTACCGACATCGACAACTGGCTTAGCACCATCGGGCGTAATGGCTATTGCCAAAATCCCACTATCTGGAAAAAACACATATTCCAACTGCTCAAAAAGCACGGACTTGTAAGTTCTTAATTCCCCTAATCGCCTGAATTATTGGGCGTTCCAATACCCTAAAATTGTGTCCATTTAAATCTCTACAAAGACATTAAATGTCATCCAATAACGCTGCCTCGTATTATTGTCAACAAAAGAATTAATCCTATAATCTAACCCTAATTCTATTTTTACATCATCCGATATGTCATAACCAAGTAGCGGTATTAACCTTATTTCCAAATCGTATACACGGGCTTGCAAACTATTTAAGTATTCATTATTTAGCTTTAAATAAAACTCTCCAGGATCAACGAAATCTCCGCTTAAAGGAAATTCTGCGGCAATTCTATACCTCAATCGAATATTCGGCTTCTCTGTTTTCGAAAACGTTTGATCGCTCATAATGCGATGTACAATCCGCCTTCCATATACCGTTTGCACCAAAGCAAACTGCTGGACGGATCTATGAATAAAATGGTCTCTTTCCGAACGGATTAAATAACCGCCGGCAATTCTCGCATTTAGACCCACTTTTTTCGCAACTATCATGGAAACATCCGTTAAATCATACTGCAAGTACCTTTCTGCGATTCCATTCGTTTCGCCATGCTGAAAAAGCTGTCGCGACTCTAATTTTACATTTAATGACCAATCCTTCTTTAGTTTTTTATTGATATTTAAGGAAGGCAAACTTCCAAACTGATAGCCTTTTTGTGCCGATAGCGGAATTTGCAATTGCAAAATTGTTCCAATAAAAAATAAATATTTAAATCTAATATTCAAGATGACTGCTGTTTTTTAATATTACTTTGGTTTTGTCCAAAATAATACCTTGGTCATTAAACAAATATTCTACCAGGTTAATTCCTTCCGAATTTTTGCACCTAACAATAAGCTCGTAATTCAATTGCACCCCATTATTGATGATGCCCCTATGAAGAAATAAGAATAAGTCGTTTTCCGTTCCCGTATATTGCTTTTGAATTTTTATTATTTTAGAGGTCAAACAATCTGCTAGAAGCTGTTCAACCATAAATTCCTTGATCCTTGGGGCAACATCATGCCCTTTTACCTCTATTTCAACGTCTTCAATATTTCCAAGCGTATCAAATTCAACACTATGTTTTGATTTTTTATATTTAAATTTTGCTTCAATACTTTTATCATTTAATCCCTCCTCTTTGTACCACTTTATTTTTGTATGGTAGCGCAACGAATCTAGAAACAAGATTGATTTTGCCGGAACTTCATCTTCCTTAATTCTACTTTCTTTCTCAAACTTTCCTTGAGCATAAATATTATTTGCGAATGCAAAAATAAAAAATAAATGTACATAAAATACCTTAAGCATCTATCTTCTTCTTTATCATTTTATTTAGAAAAACACTGTTTGGTATGTCTACCTGCTCATCATTAGCTGTTTTTATTATCACAAAAAACAACCCGATATCGCTAATTCTACCCTCCACCTCATAATCTTTATCAATTATGGCTATTGTATCATCTAACCTAGCTGAATGGCTAAAAAAGATAATGACCCCAGAGGTAATATTGGACAAAATCGACCATTGTGCAAACAAGGCTATTCCCATTACCGTCAGCACCGAACTGACAAAAACAACAAGTTCCGATTGATCGACTTTAAAAATAGAAAAAATAATAATTAGCATAATAAAAAATACAATTAAATTGATTGCTTTTTTTACAACCTTGCTCATATTTATTGTCGAAACATTTGCAGAAACTATTCTATCTATGTATCTATTTATTAACATCTTGACAGACAAATAAATGAATAAGGTTATGATTGCTTCGATGATTTGTGTTTTTGACATTGTATTATTATTTAATTGATATATAGTATTTAAAGATTAGCAACGACGCATCATGGCATTGTAAAAGCGCTAAACATTTTGCAATCGTTGTGCAAATAGAATGTTTCAAAAAGACGTATAGCTACAAAACCCCAATCGATTCTGAAAAGATCCTTTTGGGACTTCATATTTCTATCGATTAAGCGAAACTACACCTTTAAACCATGATTTCCTAAGGTTTAAGCCGGTCGAAAATCGAAAGTAGAGACCATTAACCACGCGCGCCATTCTCCACCTATTTTTTTACTTCCCCAGCGAAAACACGGTCCAATAATTCCGCCAACTTATAATCCAAATCGGTTACCACATTGCCGGCATCATGGGTGCGCAAGGTCACCATCACCTTGTTATAGATATTCGTCCATTCGGGATGGTGATTGAGCACATCGATTTCTGTAGATGCGAGAGCCATGAAGCGGATAGCCGCTTCAAAACTCGAAAACACATACGTTTTTTGCAGGGTATTATCCGATTGATTCCAAGATTCTAATTTCATAATTAACAAACACGCCGCGACCGTTTAAGTTTGTTAGGGTTACGACGGCGGCAATAATGTTGGTTACATTTCCCCCAAAAAAGATTCAGAAACGCGCTTCGTTTGTCCTTCCAACAGCCGTGAATTAATTTCCCCGAAAGCAAAAAGCCTTTTTCGTCATCCAAAATGCTGTTTTCAACGTTTTCAGCGGAGATTATTTGCGTGTAATGCAATTTTAAAGCAATTTGGAATCCACATTAACAAAAACCAAAATGAAAACGTACCTAAAAATCAGTTTACTCGTAATGGCTCCCCTTCTTTTGAGCCAATGTGCCATCATTGAACCCGGAGAAGTCGGTATTAAGCAACGCTTTGGGAAGCTAAAGAACGAACCCGTTACCGCTGGACTGATTGGCTATAATCCGCTCATTTCCCGCGTGATAAAAACCTCCACACAAACCAACAATCTCTTATTAAGTTTGAATTTACCCAGTAAAGAAGGGCTCAGCGTACAGGCCGATATCAGTATTTTATACCATATCGACAATACGAAATTCAAGCAACTTTTAACCCAATATGGCACCGATTATGAACCGGTTATTACCGCCATTTTCAGGTCTGCCGCTTCTGATGTATGTGCCCAATATTTTGCCAAAGACATGCATTCAGGAAAACGTTCTGAAATTGAAATCACCATTTACAAGCGCATGCTTGAAAATTTAGAAGGCTCAGGCATGGTAGTTGAAA
>JBIKIM010000049.1:0-6873 GCA_044361605.1 Bacteroidia bacterium
CGCTGACTGCATTTACTTTTACATATTTTTGTAAAGTGGAATTTCCGATAAAAATAGAGCAAGCCACTTTATACCAAGGGCGTATACCCATATTAAGGAATATCGATTTAACCGTACATGCGGGTGAATTTGTTTTTTTAGTGGGCCGAACTGGCTCCGGAAAATCGACAATTCTTAAAACACTTTATGGGGAAATTCCCCTTACAGAAGGACAGGCAGAGGTCAGCGGAATACAGTTAAACGGTTTAAAAGAATCTAAAATCCCCTTTTTAAGAAGGCAATTAGGAATTGTTTTTCAAGACTTTCAATTGCTTAGCGATCGTTCGGCTTTAGATAATTTAATATTTGTACTTAAGGCCACCGGTTGGAAAAAACGCGAGGTTATTTTGGCACGGTGTAATGAGGTACTCGCCACTGTGGGCTTAGAAAATAAAGGGTATAAATATCCTTCAGAGCTTAGTGGCGGTGAGCAACAACGGTTGGTAATTGCGCGTGCCTTACTCAACAATCCTAAATTGGTATTAGCCGATGAACCAACAGGCAGTCTAGATCCACGTGTAAGTGACGAGGTGATGGAATTGCTCCAAAAAATATGTTTAGAGGGTACTTCTGTTTTAATGGCCACACACGATTACCGTTTAATTCAAAAATATGGTGGCAGTATTTACGAGGTAAAAGATCAAAATTTGACGCTATTACCGGATGTTACCTATCTGAATTGGTAATAATTCGGTACAACTCCATAACTCCAGAAATACCGGTATCGCGGTATAATCTGATAAATTCAAGTTCCTTTTTAGACTTTGGTGTTATTTCGGTATAGGTTATTTTGGCTCGATTTAACCGTCCATGCAAGTAGTTAATGACATAATCGCCAGGTTTTATGGAGTCTGCATTGTATTCTTTAAATAACAAACGCGGCGATTTAATCAAACTATCGGTATAGGTGCTAGAACTCATAGAATCGCATAACAGTTGGTATTGAAAGGCATTTTGAATCCGTGCGGCATCCGTAGTATAAATAATGGTGGCGGCCGTTCTTTGGGCTTCCCCAGAAAGATCGGCATTCACAATTCGGTTACTAATACGAATGATATCGTGTATGCGATTGGGTCTGGTTTTAGCCATTGGGATGGCCCACTGTGAACTGTTCCAGAATAAAAGTCCAATAGAAAAAAGCAGGCTATGCTTTAGCAACGAGCCGTTTCGTAGGGTTAAAATAAAAAGGAAGGGCAGTACAATCATAAACTCGATATTGCCAACTGAATACCACGCAAAGAGACTGTGTAAGAAAAAGGCAATAACGTAAGGTCTGAACCAGTCATTTTGAGCATAGGTAAAGCGCCTTTCTCTGAGATAAATAACCAATCCAATTAAAACAAAAACAAAAATGAGGAGGGCAATTCCAGAATAATAGGGGTTCCATAAATTCCAGAATAGCGCGATATCGCCATGAACTTGCATTAATGCCCGTATCGTATTGACGAAATATAGGGCAAAATTTGTTGCGTTAGGAATGGTTTGAACCAATCCCTCTTGTACATCATGGAAAAGCAACGAATTTAATGGCGTTTGAGTTGCCAATCCTAATACGGTATAGGTTAAAACAGGAACGAAAAGTCCGATGGCTAAGGGGATATAATGCGTGTATTTGCGCCATTCTTTTGGAAAGAGAAGTCCCAGTAACCAAAAAATATGAATTTGATGAAATAGGGTAGCGAAACCGAGTAAAATAGCGGCGCGTATTGGTTTTCCTTTTTCGAATTGCAAAGAGCCAATTAGCGAAAGGAGTATGGGGTAAAAATAGACTTCGTTTTCAACAGAATATTTAATAAAAGCAAATCCAGAAGTTATGAAAAGTAACGCTAGATAGATGCGGGTATACGACCAATGACGCAGTTCCAATATCCGCATTAATACCAACAAGGAAGCCAAAGCCGTCGATAAATGTAAGGTCCGGAAAAAGGTTAAGGGATTGTTAAACAGCTTTAGAGGTTCTAAAACAAGCCAAATATCCTTTACGATATATTTATGCAAAAGATGGTGGGCGTTCCATAAATCGCCTGTGATGATTTCACAAGCGTAGCCATAACTATCTCCTGTTAATTCTAATGGGGGAAATAAAAAACGCAACAAGGCGTAAACCCCAATTGACAACCAAAATAGCCCTTTTTTTGCCACAATTACACAAATATACGATTTGAATCACTGTAAAATAATAGGCGTGTTTATCTTTGCCCACTTGGAGGCTCTAAAACATAGTATCTTTACTCAGTTATCGAATACGGCAACCGATTTAGACGTAGACGCCTATATTGTTGGTGGCTTTGTTCGCGATTTGCTATTGCAGATTCCGAGTAAAGACTTAGACATCGTAGTTCTAGGATCTGGAATTGATTTTGCGGAGTCATTTCACAAACGGTGGTCGAACAATTCGGAATCACCTATTAGCGTGTTCAAGAACTTTGGAACCGCTCAAATCAAGCATAACGATTGGATTGTAGAGGTTATTGGGGCCCGTAAAGAAAGTTATCGCCTTGATTCTCGCAAACCAATAGTAGAAAATGGCAGCTTGCAAGACGATCAAAATCGACGTGATTTTAGTATTAATTCCATGTATTTGTCTTTGGGGAAAGATAATTTTGGGGCCTTATTAGATCCTTTTAATGGGGTACAAGACCTGCAAGATAAAATCATCAGAACCCCACAAGATCCGGATATTACCTTTTCAGACGATCCTTTGAGAATGCTTCGTGCTATTCGGTTTTCAGCCCGACTTGGATTTGTAATTGAAGATAATACATGGGAAGGCATTAAACGCAATGCCCACCGCATTGATATTGTTTCTCAAGAGCGTATTAGCGACGAAGTGAATGCGATGATTATGGGAAAACGCCCGTCGGTTGCATTTCAATTGTTATACGATGCCGGGCTGTTAGAACGATTTTTCCCTGAATTTGTAGCCTTGCGAGGCGTCGAAACGATTGACGGAATGTCGCATAAAGATAATTTCTATCATACCTTACAAGTATTGGATCAGCTTTGTGAGTTGTCCGATAATTTATGGTTGCGTTGGGCGGCAATTTTACACGACATCGCAAAACCAGCAACCAAGCGCTTTGAGCCCGGACATGGTTGGACGTTTCACGGCCATGAAGATCGTGGTTCCCGTATGGTGAAAGGTATTTTCCGACGCATGCGATTGCCATTAGATGAAAAAATGCGTTATGTCGAAAAGATGGTTGCCATGCACCTCAGACCGATAGTAATTTCCAAAGAAATTGTAACAGACAGTGCGGTTAGGCGTCTAATAGTAGAGGCGGGCGATGATATTTATGATTTGCTTAAATTATGTCAGGCCGATATTACGAGTAAAAATAAACCGAAGGTAATCCGACATTTAGAGGGTTTGAATTGTGTAGAACTGAAAATAAAAGATGTAATCGAACGCGACGAGTTGCGTAATTTTCAGCCCGTTTTGACAGGCAATCATATCGTTGAACGTTATCGGATTGACAAGCCGCAATATATTGGTATTATCAAAAATGAAGTTCGCGATGCGGTTCTAGATGGTCGAATTAAAAATGAACTAGAAGCTTCATTGCGTTTATCCGATGAAATAGCCATTCGTTTAGGTATTCCCCATAAATAGAAATATTGTCAGATTTTTCTTAAAGCAGCCGTTTTTTTTTACAATTTTGCATAATCAACTATGTTAACATTACCCAGTATAAGAACCAACCCCGAAGAACTCATTTCGCGCTTAGAAATAAGAGGATTAAATGGTCGTGAGCTTATCACTACCCTTATTGATTTAGACGAAGAAGTGCGTGCTTTGAGGACCCAAATCGAAAATTGGCAAGCGGAGAGCAATACGGCGTCTAACCTCGTGGGTAAATTCATGAAGGAAGGTAATTTGGATGCCGCCAATCAAGCAAAAGAAAGTTCGTCTAATTTGAAAGGCCAAATCAAAGAAGCGCTATTGAATTTGGAAGCCAAAGAAGCACAATTGCACGATCGTTTGGTTACCATCCCCAATACGCCTGATAGAACGGTTCCAAAAGGTAAATCTGCCGATGACAATAAAATGGAAGGTGTTTTTGGAGAAATGCCCGTTTTGCCGGAAGGAAGTTTGCCGCATTGGGAATTGGCCAAAAAATACGATTTAATTGACTTCGATTTGGGCGTTAAAATTGCTGGGGCTGGATTTCCCGTGTATAAAGGTAAGGGTGCGATTTTCCAAAGAGCGCTCATCCAGTTTTTCCTAAATGAAGCGGGTAAAAAAGGGTATACCGAAATCCAAGCGCCTTTATTGGTAAATGCTCAAAGTGGATTTGGAACGGGTCAATTACCCGATAAAGAAGGCCAGATGTACTATGTGGGAGAAGATGATTTATACTTAATTCCTACTGCTGAAGTTCCTGTAACCAATATTTTTAGAGATGAATTGTTTAAAAGCGAGGACTTACCTATCAAGTACTGTGGTTACACGCCTTGTTTTCGCAGGGAAGCGGGAAGTTATGGGGCTCACGTTAGGGGTTTAAATCGCTTGCATCAGTTTGATAAAGTTGAAATTGTACAGTTGGTACATCCCGATACGAGTTATCAAGTTCTAGAAGATATGTCAGCGTATGTGCAATCTTTATTGGAAAAATTAGGACTTCATTACCGCGTTTTATTATTGTGCGGTGGTGATATGGGCTTTACGAGTGCCAAAACCTACGACATGGAGGTTTGGAGTCCCGCCCAAGCCATGTGGTTAGAATGTTCTTCAGTAAGTAACTTTGAAACCTACCAAACCAACCGATTAAAGTGCCGGTTTAAAGACGATCAGGGTAAATCACAATTGCCCCATTCACTAAATGGCAGTGCATTGGCTTTGCCACGCATAGTGGCCTCATTATTGGAGACCTATCAAACTCCTGAGGGAATTATCGTTCCTGAGGTATTACGCGTTTATACAGGCTTTGATGTTATTTCATGAGCGGGTTTGACTGGGAACGAGATTATGCGTTAGAAGAATTGCTTCAATCGGTTATTGCCGTTAAAGAATTTCCCAATAAAATAGCCCGAGTAATTAACGGGTTAAAACCAGAAGATTTTGACAAAACGTACCGAGACGGGTCTTGGAATGTGCGTCAGATTATTCATCATTTGGCCGATTCGCACATGAATGGGTATGTAAGGTCGCAGCATATTATTCATCACAGTGCCGACCAAATTCAATTATTCCAACAAGATGATTGGGCTGCAGGCCTCGGTAAAGACTTTCATCACGAAGCGAGTTTTATGATATTATTGGGATTGCATCAACGCTGGAGTTTATTGTGGTTGGAATGCCTAAAACAACCCGACGTTTACTTGACAAAATCCATTTACCATCCCGAGCTAGAGAGGCACGTTTCATTGGCCCAATTTATGGTATTTTATGCGTGGCATGGCGAACACCATTTAGAGCAAATTTTGCGCGCAGTCGCTTAAAGGAATCCAAGCTGACTGCACTTAGGTATATCTTAATTCGGAAAAGCGGATTTGGATAAGTAATTTTGTGCTAATGGCCTATTTTGAAAATATATTGCAAACTATTGGGAATACCCCCATGGTTAAAATCAACCGCATTACCAAAGATTTCCCCTGTACGGTATTAGCTAAGGTAGAAACTACCAATCCGGGTAATTCCATAAAAGATCGAATGGCCTTGCAAATGATTGAAGATGCCGAAAATTTGGGTCTCTTAAAGCCTGGTGGCGTTATAATTGAAGGAACTAGTGGTAATACCGGTATGGGACTTGCTATCGCGGGTGTTATCAAAGGCTATCGCTGCATTTTTACCACCACCGATAAACAAAGCAAAGAAAAAGTAGATGCCTTAAAGGCCTTCGGTGCGGAAGTAATTGTATGTCCTACCGATGTGGAGCCAACAGATCCCCGCAGTTATTATAGCGTAAGTACGCGCCTAGCCGCAGAGATCCCTGATGCATGGAAACCCAATCAGTATGATAATTTAAGCAATTCAAAAGCGCATTATCAACAAACAGGTCCGGAAATTTGGGAGCAAACCGAAGGAAAAATCACCCATTTGGTTGTGGGCGTGGGAACGGGAGGGACTATTTCTGGAACCGCTAAGTTTTTAAAGGAAAAGAATCCGGCCATTAAAATTTTAGGTATAGATACGTATGGCTCGGTATTCAAAAAATATAAAGAAACGGGCATTTTCGACAAAAATGAAATTTACCCTTACATCACTGAGGGTATTGGGGAAGATTTCTTACCTCAAAATGTTGACTTTAATTTGATAGATCACTTTGAAAAAGTAACGGATAAAGATGCGGCCGTAATGACGCGCAGAATCCCAAGAGAAGAAGGAATTTTCGCCGGCAATAGTGCAGGTTCTGCTATGGCAGGCTTGGTTCAAATGCAAAGCCAATTCAAAGAAGGCGATTTGGTGGTTGTGATTTTCCATGACCATGGCACCCGATATTTAGGTAAGATGTTCAATGAAGAGTGGATGCAGGATCGTGGATTTTTACCCAAAGAACCCAATAAAACGGCCTTGGATTTAATTCAAAACCATAAAAACAGGCCTTTGGTGAGTGTAAAAGATACCGAAACCTGTCAGTTGGTGTTTGACAAAATGCAGAAGTATGGCATTTCACAAATACCCGTTCGCAATGAATCAGGCGACTTTATTGGTAGTGTTGAAGAGAATGTATTGTATCGAAAACTTATGTCACAAGGCTGTAGCTTAGATTCTTCTGTAAATCAAGTAATGAGCGACCCATACCCAATCGTTGGTTTTGCTGATTCCATCGAGGCAATTAGCAAACGGATTAATGAGAAGAACAGCTCTTGCTTGGTTATGGACATGGGAGG
>JBIKIM010000050.1:0-6827 GCA_044361605.1 Bacteroidia bacterium
TGAATCCGACGTTTTGGATTTGTTCTTGTCCTAAATTAAACAGGCCAAATTTGGGTTGAATGATGAGTTCGAAGCGGCGTGCATCGGATTTGTTCTGGCTGAATTCAATGTCTTTTTCTTCCTTGGAAGATACCTTGTAATAACGATTCTGTTCTTTGTCGTGTAACCAGATATCGTGATCGTTCAGGCCGTTTACGGTTAAGCGGAAGGCATAATTGGTAGCGCGGTATTGCGACAGGTGCAAGGGAATGGTGGTAATGTCTTGCGGCAAAGAATGGGCATTAATAGCTAAGATTTTGTTGTTGGTTACCGTTCCCAACACTTCGTCTAAATTCCAAAATTTGAGTGCGTCTTGGCTGGTAATAAGGTCTTGGTACGAAGGGTCAAATTTGATAAATGTTTCGTCTGCTATAACATTGGAATCGCGGTTAATTAAACCAATATTAATAAAGGCATTCCGTGAAGATTCATATTCCAACAGATTTACCGTACTAAAGGTACCCGCGGTATATTTATCCGTTTCTGAGAATGTAATAGTAGGCGTGCCGGTCGCATTGGCATCGGTTTTTACGAAGAAGGCTTGTCCCGGTTGCAGGTATTTTGTGGCGCTGCTGCCAGAAGGAGTGACGGTATTGTTACTTAAGGTAACAGTTGCCCAAGCCCCACGGGTATTGATGAATGGATCCCACATGTACACTTTCGTGTAATCCAAATGGGTGTTGGCCGTGTTAAGTACTACGCTTAAATCAACCGCACATTGGTAAGGATTAACGACAAAGTTATCGGCCTCTGGGGTGCTGCTTAAATTGCTAAAGGTGTAATCGCCACGGTGCAGTGTGCCAAAAGAGCGCAAGGTGGTATTGGTAGGGGTTGGGTTGTTATCGGCTTGATAAATATCAACGCTGCGACCCCCTCTAACCATTAGGCGATAAGGTGTTCCTACCCGCAAATCTGTGGTGGTGGTATTGGTAATAGAACTCCAAGATTGGGTGCTGTTGGAATAGGTAAAAAGCGATGGATTTCCCGTTTGGGTGGCGTCGAGTCCATTTGCACCGGCGGTACTTCCGGTAATGTGGGTTCCAAAACCAGGATTGGGGTCGTCGGTATAGCTGGTTCCGCCTTCTTGCCAATTGTTTTTAATGGGGGAAACGGAATTCACGGTTGCGCCAAGCAATCGAAACGCGCGGCGTGCTTTAACGAACTTTTCAACGGTTACATTCCCGGAAATAGCAGCGCCCGAAGCAGGAATCGGAGCAATTTGAGCCGTAAAATCGGCGGTGCTCTTGAAGGTTAGGTTGTTGTTGGTGGTTAAAGTACCCGAAGTAAGGGTCAACAAACGGGTTAAGTTGGTGGTGCCCCCTAAAGAAACGCCGCTGCTATTATTCACAGTCAATCGGGCGATTTCGTTATTCACCAAAGAACCTGAAGGTAATGTTTGTGCGCTAGAACCGGCAAAGGTGATATTGGAATTGGCATTGCGGATATCGAGATTGGCACCGGAAGTAGTAAGCGTTCCGGTCGTGGTTAAGGTGTAATTATTGAGGTTGAAAACGTAGGTAGCGGAGCTTCCCCCGATAGTGATATTGCGCAGACTACGGGACTGGTCGAGCACGCAAATACGGTCGGGATTGGTGCTGGTTCGGAAAGAAATATCGGCACCGGTATGGGGTACACACCCTTCGACCCAATTGGTGGCGGTGCCAAAATTGGTGCTGATATCGCCTTCCCACACATAATTCGTAAGTACGTCGATTAATGACACCGTAGAGAGGGCCTCGGCACAGGTTCCGCTTTTAACGACGGCCCGGTAGTAGCGATCGGTGATTAGATTGCCGGTGTTTAATGAGCTTGTGGTATTATTAACGGTAGTTGGACTGCTAAAATTCACCGCATTTGAAAACTCCCAACGAGAAACGGAACCCGTATTGCCGCTGAGGGTAATGCTTGCGTTGGTATTGTAACAAATAGTTTGATTTCCACTGGTGGAACCTCCAACTGATGCGGGAGAAACCAATTGTGATACCACAGCGGAGGTGTCGGAGATGGTACAACCGGAGGCATTGGGGTCGGATACGATACAGAAGTAGTGCCTAGTGCCCGCAGCCGAAGAGGGCGGGGTATAGGCATTGGTGGTAGCACTGGCAATAAGGGTGGCGCCGCTGGTGCTGTTAGTCGTATTAGAATACCACTGGTAGGTAGGTGCGTTACCGATGGCGGTAACAGACAATGCCGTTGCTGTTGTGTTGATACAGGTACTTCCGGCGACCGGATCCACCGTAATGCGCACGTTCAGGTAGGCGGGGTCCGATAAGATGGAACCGAAATTATTGGTAATCTCACAAACATATTCACCGAAATCGGATGCGGTAATGGGCGATATCGTAATAGAACTGCCGGTGGCTCCGGAGATATTATTGCCGTTTTTCTTCCATTGGAAGGTAATTGTTCCACCGGAAGTTCCTACAGAAGAGGGATTGCTAGCAGAAACGGAAAACGTAGCAGACGTACCCGACCCGGCACACGTGGTGGTGCTGGTTGGCTGCGAAGAAACATTAGCCGTAGGTACGATAAAGGTGTTGGCGTTATAGGCTACGAAGGCGTAGTCGGCATTGCCTCCTGGTGAAAATTTGAGTTTTTTGATATTCGTATAATTGGAACTTGTAATTCCGAAGTCTGATAGTTTATAGGCAAAAAGTCGAATTGGCCGCGTATCTGGAATGGTGGTGGAAAATTGCGTTGACGAGACAGCGTCCGCATTTTTTATAGAGGTATTACTTCTGGAGTTTAAATACCATAAATCGAGCTGATAAGTTCCAATTAGAGGAACGTCGGAGGCGATTGCCGTTATTGCATTGCCTACCACATTGCCATTAACATCGACAAATGAAAAGTTGTCAAACGTATTGTTACTGGGATCGGCTACTTGGGTAATTAAAATATCGGGCTCGGAATCGGTAATTTTATTGGCATCAATATCGGTAACGGTGAACTCAATGTCTGCGTTAAAGTTGGCAATTCCCGTTCCTATATCCAATCCTCTTTTGCCGTCAATTAATACGTCTTTGATTTTTTTGTTTGGATTGATGTTGGAGTTTAGAAAACCATCATTGGTGGCGGCCCATAATAAAACGGCACCTGAGCCTACTCCCGTAACACTGTCTAACGGAAATGCATTCCATTCTGCGGCCGTGAAATTTACTGAATTATTGGTTAATGTTCCATCTGATACGCCAGTTGAATAGGTCGTATTTCCGTATTTAAAGCCTAATAAATTATGCGACAAGTCTGGATGTGTGGCATTCAAATTCCCCACTCCTGATGTCCAATATCCGCTAAAGTCCGTATACAGTTGATTGATTTCTTGAATAAAGATAAATCCACTTTTATTCACGTCGGATTGACTGGTAATGCTAACCGTTATGTTTCCGGAATTTGCACCACTTGGCACCGTTGCGACAATTTTATTACCTGACGTTACCGAAACAGTAGTTCCTGTTACTCCGCCAAATTTAACGGTTATGGCGCTTACGTTAGAACCAAAATTAGTTCCTGATATTTCAATGTTTTTACCTGGGAGTTGACTGCTAGGTGAAAATGTTGAAATTGTTGGCTGACCCGAAAGAATGAGAGTGGTACCCAACAAAACCATACACACGACATATCGGGTAGCTCTAGAAAAAAATCGATATTGCTGGAGGTGTAGGGTCAAAGAAAACTAATTGAACCCAAAAATAATCAGATTGATTTGAAAAAACCCTTAAAGTCGACTATGTATCTGAAAATGTATGGATATATTACAAAATGTGACAGTCTTACCGGCCAATTACAATCTCATTCACCTTTGTAAGCATGAGTATGTCTATCGAATTTTGAAATTCCGGATCTACATTGATGCCGATACACTGCGCGTTTTGGTCTATATAACGTTTAAACAACATGGGTGTTTTGGCCCCATCAGGTTCTATGCACTCTATGATTTTATCCATGCGCTTGATGTCTTCAGATTTTGACAAGGAAACCCAACGGCTAATCAATGGATTCCTCCGCATTCTTAAAGCGTGAAAAGGGACAAAGAATTTTCTATTTTCAGTATCTGAAAAATGCTTCCACAAAAATTCTGTAATCAATAATTTTGAATAATTGTGATAGGTGTTGGGCAAACTTGTTTGTCCGATTAAATATGAAATATCTGGACGCATTTTCAAAACTTCCATGATGCCATTCCACAATAAAAACAGCGGAAATGGCTTCTGTTGGTAGCTCGGAATCACAAAGGCCCGACCCATTAGCATGGCGTTTTTGAGGAGGTGCTCCGTATGCTCGTTTTTATGATAAAAATCGTACAAAATTGAACGGTATCCGTGTCGTTGATGTAAATCAGGACCCATGCCCAAACGGTAGGCCCCTGCTATGCATTGGGCCTCTGAATCCCATAAAATCAAATGGTAAAAGTCGCGGTCGTATTCGTCTAAATCGCGGTCTTTACCGCTGCCTTCTCCCACTTGTCGGAACGTGATTTCTCGAAGTCGACCAATTTCGTTTAGTAATTGAGGGCTTTTGCCTGGAGGACTTAAATAGACTTCGTTGTGCGCTTTAACTACGAGCGGAGCGCCTAGTTGGGCAATTTCTTCCCCAAGAATACTATTTTCTGTAGCAGGTGCTATCGTTTTTAAACGGCTATTTTTAAACTGGGGAAGTACATTAGGTAAGTCCAGCAAAGCCGGCCGCTTACTCATCAATCGGATTTTCAACTCCAAATCTAGCAAGCTGTGCTCGTCAGAAACCTTGAATGGTTTGCCGATGGCCGATTCAATGGGCCTGAATCGACGTCTTAAACTTTCTCTTGGAATTAAATTGTGCTTAAGTTTTGGGTGGATGCGACTGAGTTGGTAGAATAGGGGACTGTTTTTACCGCGGATAGCCCAGGGTACGATGAAACCGTCGTGTTTTTTAATGATTTCTCGGGCTATGGGATCCCAAAATGAATCTTTGTCGCTCTTATAAATCCGTTTATTGAGCATTACCTCTGAATGCGAAAATAACACCAAACAATGTCCGTCCTTGAGCCACTGTAAGGCCGAATTCAAGGCCATTTCGTTTTGAGCGGCGAATTCTTTTTCATGCTCAGAATGCACTCCAATCGTATACAGGTCTAGCGCTTCAACGCGGTAGGTGTCGATGTCAATAATCAGTTTTACATCGGTTCTGCGTTTCAATAACGCATCTAGAATGAGCAATCCGTCGGCAATTCCGGTGGGGTGATTCGATAAAACAAGCAGCGACTTTTCTGCTGGAATTTTATCGAACTGTTGGGCGGAAATTTTATGTTTTACATGCGAATGGGCTTTGTAGGTGTTCAAAAACGTATATACATCGGTTCCTTGCCAAGAATCATACAGCTTTTGGGCCCGGTGTTTCCCAAGAATTCGGTGAAATACCTGCTCCGATGCCCGTTGAATTGGGATTATGGCCCGCTGGTTACGCGCAGCACGTAGCTTTAATGAATTTAATAGTTTGGGTTGGTTCATAGTGGGTAAATAAAATCGTAATCCAAACGTGAAATTAGCCATTAAACATGAACAAGATGTCATCCCAACATTTCTATTGTGTTAATAAAGGGCGTTCAAATCTAAAAAGCCTGTGGGTTGTTATTCCTTCTGTGGATGCTCAAAACTTTCAGGTAGTTTGGTTCAAGCGCGATTTGCGTCTGACCGATCATGAGGCTCTTTTGCATGCCTGCAAGTCTCCGATTCCTACTGTTTTCGTTTATATTCACGAACCAGAATTATTCCAGTCGGTGCACTACAGCCCCCGTCACGAGCGGTTTATTTGGGAATCAATACAAGAGCTATCGGCCAGTTTTTTGCAAAAAGGCTTGCCTTTTTTCGCCGTTGAAATGGCCGCGGAAACCTGTTTTGATTTCTTGGCTTCTTGCGGACTCTCCGCGGTTTTTAGTATCGAAGAAGTCGGGCTTGAGATAACCTATAAACGCGATAGATCCCTGAAATCCTATTTCGATAAGCAACAAATTTCATGGACGGAATTCCCTTATTCGGGCATCAGACGGGGACTATCAAACCGGAAAAACTTTAATGTTTATTGGTACGATTACATGTCGAATTTAATTCCGCTGATTTCTTGGGAAGCCTTCCTAACGCCGCCGGCTGATGTTATAGAAAAAATCGGCGAACTGCCGCGTATGGGCGAAAAGCCAAAAGTGCCCGGAATTGTGCAAGTAGGTGGCCCCAGAAAGGCTTGGCAATACCTGTCGAGTTTTACCCAAACACGCGTTTCTTTGTACATGCAGCATATTTCAAAGCCCGAACAGGCGAGAAGCAGTTGCAGTCGTATCAGTCCTTATTTAGCTTGGGGAAACATAAGCTTGCGGGAAGTTTTTCAGTTTCAATACGTGCAAGCGCAAGACTCCAGCCATAAGAGAAATTTCCGACAATTTGCTTCCCGACTGAGGTGGAGAGAACATTTCATGCAGAAATTTGAAAGCGAATGTGAAATGGAATTTGTGAGTGTGAATCGCGGTTATGAAGACCTGTTATATAACGAGGAGTTGGAAAAGTATATGCGTTGGAAGGAGGGATTTACGGGATTTCCTTTGGTCGATGCGTGTATGCGGTGTTTGATAGAAACGGGTTACATCAATTTTCGGATGCGTGCTATGTTGGTGAGTTTTATTTGTCACCATATGAACCAAAGCTGGGAGCGGGCTGCCGAGCATTTGTCGGGTCTTTTTCTAGATTTTGAACCGGGTATCCACTTTCCCCAAATTCAAATGCAAGCCGGTATTACGGGTATCAATACCGTTCGTATAT
>JBIKIM010000077.1:0-5708 GCA_044361605.1 Bacteroidia bacterium
AATTAGTAGGTCAGTTTTTTGGTGCACCGCAGGAAATCACTGTGAAAGGATTTCGATTCTTTGCTTATACCCCTTGGGATACAAGTGCCAAGATCAAATCCAGAAATGTATTTGCTAAAATTTACAGCGCAGGACCTGATTCACTCCCACGCGGTGCTGCTTTAGACTCCGTTTTGATTCGTATCGATACCGTAACCGGGTCGCTAACCTTTGCTAAAATGGCCAAAGATGCGGTCTTTAAAAAACCTGTAGTCGTTACTTCTGGGTATGTTTTGACCGTAGAATGTTTTGAAAGCACCAATATTCCCGCTATTGTAACCAACTCATGGGTGAATGCCGATGGCGAAGGTCGCAATCTATCTAGTATACAGTTGAACAACCGCTGGTACAAAGGCAGTGCCCTTTCAGTTGCCGGTGTTGCCTTTAACGCCCACTTTCAAATGTTTCCTTTTGTAACCTATAAATACGGTGCAGACTTTACCATTAAAGACGATTGTTATGTGCTTTTGGATTCGTTTAGCTTCATTAATCAATATCAAAAAACCATTGCAGGAAGTGTCTTTTACAACAACTACATGTATTACGCTACTTCTGGATTTGACGCCTTGTGTCACTCATGGACCTACGATAATACCTCGAAACAACTCGAACAAATAGACGGAAAGTTTCGTCCAGGAAGCAAAAAGAACGTTCAGATTAAATTGACTTCGTTTTCAGTACCCTACTCACTGAATGTAGATTATTGTTATGATTCTACCGAAAAAACACTTTACTACAAGCCCAATACCCCTTCAATTTCAGGCTCCATGGACGGCTGTGTCGGACAAAATTTAACCCTTAATATTCCGGCGAATACAGATGTAACCAACCGCTGGTTTAAAAAACAAACCGGTGCACCTGCCATCAACACAGGCAATACCTATACGCTCAACAATCTGGCTAAAAACGATACTTTCTATATTACAGGACAAAACGGACCTTGTTTTTCACGTTCGTATACGGCATTAATAACCGCGAATCAAACGCCCTCGCGCCTAGATATCGTTAACGATTCTGTTTGTTCTGATGCCAATGCCATCTTAAAAGCAAGCACCGATGCCGGGTCTGTACTTTGGTACAAAACCGCCACCGGTGGCACCCCAGTACTTACCGCTAGCGAATTGGTAACCGGTAAATTAATTTCCGACACCACCTACTATGCCGAAGCCAATAATAAAGGATGTTTGCTTTCTACAGGAAGAAAAGCCGTTACCGCCTTTGTAAACGCCGATTTTGCCCCGGCTAAGCCTACCGGAGCTTCCGATACTAACGTTTGCTATTCAGTTGGCAATACAGAAGTTACTCTCAAAGCCTTTAACAGCGGCAGCGCCAATATTCGCTGGTTTGATGTTACCACCGGCGGAACGCCCGTATCGACCAAATCAGAACTTAAATATACATTTACAGGTCGTGGTACTAAATCCTTCTATGTTGAATCATGGGACGGTCGTTGCGGATCAGGTCGCCTGCCCATCGTAGTTAAAGTGGGCGCCGTTCCTAGCACCTTCGCCAAAGTAAGCGATGAAATCTGTTTTGGCGATAGCGCCGATATCGCAGCATCGGCCTCTTGGGGAGATGTTCGCTGGTTTGCTACCAAGCAAAGCACCAATCCTTATGCCACTGGTAAATTTAATCGCACCGGCGGTTTCAAAAATCCAAAAAGCTATGCCTATTTCAAGACAATCGAAGGCATTTGCGAAAATCCAAACTTTGATAGCGTTGAAATCCTTGTCAATATTCCCCCAACTGCCACCGTCGTTAATGCAAACAACGTGTGCAACGGAGAAAAGGCAAGCATTCAATTGGCCACCACCCAAGGAAACATAATTTGGTATTTCGACAATGCCTCTAGTGCCCCTATCTTCACCGGAAATACCCTCAACTTAGGAGAAATTTACAGTAATACCACCCGGTATTACGAAACAGAACTAAACGGTTGTAAATCAGTGAGAAATGCCATTACCGTTAAAGCCCTCGATAAACCCGCTGCCGGCTTCCAATTTGTGGTAGAATTCCCCAAGAAATTAACCTGTACGCCTCTTAATACCAATAATATGAACATCGTTTGGAACTTTGGCGATGGCAATACGTCTACCAATGATGTCGGCGTAAACACCTATGCTACCGAAGGACAGTATACGGTAAAAATGGCCGCTACAAGCACGATTTCTGGTTGTAAAGACAGCGTTTCCGTTAAAATTACCGTCAATCACAACCAAATAGAAAACGCTACAATTACATTGGGCGTATACCCCAACCCCGTAGCTGCCGGCAGCCAATTATTCAGTCAAACGCCTATTGAAACCGCCACTTGGTATGACCTAAGCGGCCGCTTAATGGCTAAAGAAACGAATACGCCCCAAACCATAAATACCCCAGGTATTTGGAAAACAGCCATTGAAGTTCCTGCCCATTTGCACAACGGAATCTACTTGCTTCAATTACAGGCCCAAGGCACCACACAAACCATTAAAATTCAAGTCGATTAAGTTCGATTGTCTTCTCGGGGGAAGCGGTTCACGCTCGGTACCCAAATTAAAAAAGGGCTGTTTCGTTAAGAAGCAGCCCTTTTTTATTCAATACCGTTATTGAAACTTGGTTGATTTTTCTTATTATTGATACAAATTCATCAATAATATTATTTGAGATAGGTCTATTTTGCGGCGAACAAATCCACATATATATGAGTAACATTATTAACTTAACACAGGCTGAAACCGAAACTCACGCCTACCAAAACGAACCACAATTCCAAGGATTAACAAAATCATGTGCAATGGATAAAAGTGCCTATCAACAACTTATGGCTCAACCAGGGGTAGAAAAAGTACGTACCTATTTTGGTTTAGATTCAAGTAACAGGCTAAGCATTGTAGTGGTGGGTGTAAATGCTCAAGGGGAGGACATTACAAATGGCGTGATTCTTGGTGATAGTAAATATTGCCCAAATTTTTGCCCTTCTAATTCACCTTTAATGTAGTGGATGAACTAGTAATACTAAATAATTACACAAATGATATTTTGCTAAACCTAGTTTTTGGATGGGTATTTTATGTCATTTATAAAAAACGAAGAATAAAACTTGGCAAAACTGAAACATCGATAGCAGCATTCTATTTGGTGCTATTGGTTGATAATTGGTTTAACCATTTTACCTCCATAGAAGATTTATGGTATTATATAGCCACTGCTATTGTATTTATTCCATTTACAGTTTTCCCCACTGCTAAATTACATTTACAGCTTGCTATTTTCTTAGTGCTCGCCTCTTTATTATACCTTTTTGGTTCAGAACATTTAATACAGTTTTGTTACTTTGTTACTATTGTTATATTGTTAGTCCATGCTAAAAAACACTTGCTACAATCTGCAAGAAATAGAAATCTTGGGATTGTATTAATTCTAATCGCCGTATATTATTTTTTCATCGTACAGCCCTATACATTGTCAAAAATCGGCAACAACTGGGCCCAATCTAAATATTTAATTTACTTTTCAATTTGTGACTATACGGTGTTCACTACTATGTTAATTGTAATTCATGCAAATTTCAGAAGACTATTTTTTAATTAGATTAGCAGCCATCATCATCCCTGCTTTCGCATTGTTTATTGGGTCTATGGTCATTAGTATACTGATCATCAAGAGATATTCTCGTGCGGTAAAACGCCTTTATCAGATGAATTTCAATGGCGTGGAAATGGAAAGAAAGAGAATTGCCAATGATATGCACGATCAGGTTGGGTATAACATTATGCAGGTTAGAAATGCACTACATGAAGCATCAAAGAAAGACATGGACCCGCACACCCTGCAACAGGTAGACCTTGCTCAACTGCTTATTGGAGATTTGCATTTTTCGTTGCGACAGCTAATAGAAAATATATATCCTAGGGAACTGATGGCATCAAATTGGAAAGAGAGTTTTGAACATCTCGCAAAAGAGTTGAGTCTTGGTAAAAAGCATTTAGAAATCGATATTGAGGTTGATTCTGAACTAAATACCCAACAACTGCATCAAATGTATAGGCTCACGCAAGAAATGTTGGCCAATATTTTCACGCACACCAAAGTGGAACGGGTTAATCTGCAAATTTACGAGAGGCTTGATTTAATGGAGCTGCATTTCACCTACAAAAACAGTTGGGTAATCAACCCTATGATAATCGGTATTAACGGAAGAGGATCCTTTATTATAAATGAACGAATGAGATTATTAAATGCCAGTATTAAAAAACACGTTGAAGATGGATACAAGCATGAAATCATTAGTTTTCAAATACAAAAATGAATATACTAATTCTAGATGATCACCCTCCAATTATTGAGTTTGTAGCTATTAAACTACAAGAGCTCAACAACAAGCTTTTTATTTTAAAAGCCAATAACGTTGGGGAAGCCTTAGGGCTATTAGATCAGCATGAAATTAATAGGGTGATTTGTGATTTGCAAATAATTTCTGGAAAGAATCTGGTAATTCCAAAATATTGCGGAAGCCTGCAAATTCCGTTTCTGGTATATAGCTCGTATGTTAGTTATTCTCTTATTAAAGAATTAAACGAATGTAATATTACCTGTTATGTTTCAAAAGGATCTTTAACAGACCATTTAATAGAAGGCTTGAATAACTTGCTACAAAACAGTGCGTATTTCTGTCCAACAGTACTAAAAGAACGCATTAATTTTCGTGGTTCCGATGTTACAAGGCCTAACCTAACTAAATCTGAATACAACGTAGTTAAAGCCTTTGCATCGGGTATGTCAACTATTGAAGTTGCAAATTATTTAAGCTTAGAAATAGTTACCATTAGAAATCATCGAGCTCGCGCATCAGACAAAAACTCATGCAGTTTCACCGAGTTGGTTACAAGATTTAAGTACTGGGAAGATTGAGTTGCAATCCCCCCCCGCTTGAATACCTATCAAAACACACCTCCGTTTTTTGAGGAAAGTGCTACTTTAGAATTTTACCACTCCTTCACCCACTTCCCAGAATCTTGCCGGATCTCCGCTCCCCTTTTTAATACTACCCTGTACACGTTTACGCCCGCTTCCGGACTCCCTATTTCCGACCCCTTCAAGTCGTACCAACGCATGTCCACCAACTCCCAAACACTGTTTAATATCATCACCTCACCCTGTGAATTAATGTGGTAAACCGCTTCTAGACCTACTTGCCTAACGCCCGCATTATCCGTAACCGCTATCATTATTCGCGCCGTATCCCTGCAGCCCATATTGCTCATTACCCGCAACTCCAAGGGATAATCGCCCACTATTTTGGGATAGCGATACTTGAAAACAAAGGCACTCGAGGTATCGGTCTTACTGGTCGTATCGCCCGCATCCCACAACCATGTCAATTTGGTATTATCATCGATATACGAACTGTGCGTGGCTTGCAATTCCGCTGCATGAATGTTTAGATCCTGCGGACTGCTCATTTGGATGTCTGCAACCGGCGAATGAAATACCCGAACCGTAAAATATCCCGTATCCATACAGCCCGCTAGCGGACCCTCATACCGCACCCGCCAATTTCCTGCAACGATGTCTTTGGGCACCAAATTGCCGTTGATGATGCCATAAAATCCCAATTCGGGCGCTTTCTTATCCCAATTATACGAATCCCACCTAAATCGGCCTGTTACAGCCGGCTTCCCATCCAC